>JASLKI010000275.1 GCA_030747575.1 Verrucomicrobiota bacterium
TCGTCGCCCCCGAAACCCTTGAAAAGCGGGTTGCCGCTTTCCCCCTCGCGGCCAAGAAAAACGAATTTCGGTTCGCGCTTGGCGATGCGAATCAGACCCACGAGATCGACTTGCGGATCGTCTTCGAGTGCGCGCTTGAGAAACTTGTATTCCCAGTTGGGCCGGCCGCCGACGTAGAGAATTCGGTACGGCTCCCTACGCCTCTCGACCGCGACAATGCGGCGGTTGTTGGCCATCGTGGCCTCCTCTTCGGTAGCCTCGTCTTCCGGCTGTTCCGCTTGGCCAACCTCAACCGTATAAAATGAAACTCCAAGCGCATCTGGTTTGACTTCAAACTTGATATTCATCGCCTGACCAGCCGCAGTAAACTGAGTGTCGAGCAGCGCGCCATCTGGATCCAGCAGACGAACCTCGATTTGGTCGGCGGGAAAACCGGTCGCGGCAACAGTGCAGCGAATCGTCACCGGCGCATCCTCGAATGTCGATGACGTCACCTGCACCGAGGTGATCGAGATGTCCTTGATGTCTGATTTATTGCCCATGACGACCGGATAAACTGGCGGCAGTGGACCAAGGCCATCGTTGAGGCTCTCGAGGTCGGTGGCATTGCCGTCGCTGAATACCAGGATGCCAGCGAGCGAGCGGCCGCTGAAACGCTTGCCAAGGTTGCGGGTCGCGCCGATGAGCGAACTGGCGCGGCCCTTGAAATCGAGCGAGTCAAAATCGTCGGTCGTCCGCAGTCGCGTGTCGAACGTGTAACGCCGGATCTGGAAATTCTCGTCGAGCGCCTCCTGCCAGTCGCCCGGCTCCGGCTTGAGCGCCTTGGCCAATTCCTCCGCGCGCGAGGTCGTGCTACCGGCGTCGCGGATGGCCATGCCCTGGCTGTTGTCGGCCAGCACAGCGATGATGTTTGCCCCCGGCGTGGCCTTTTCCTTTACCAATTCCGGCTCGAGCAGGCAAAAGCAGAGCAGCGCGATGCCGAGCGTCTTGAGGGTGATGCCGGCGAGCTTGAGCCGCATCGGCAGGCGAGCGCGCCCGTAGCCCCACAACGACACGAGGATCACCAGCGCCGCCACTCCCAGCGCCACTGGCAGCCACTCGGGACTCTTAAAAACGATGGAACCGTATTCAGACATTGACTAAACGCACTGCCCTCCTTTGATTCCTCTACGTTTAATTCCTGGTGTCATTCTTCTCTTTTCGACCGCCGAGGCGTTCGTAGTAGCGACGGACGAGTTCAGAGTACTGCGCCGGCACGGGCTCGTGATCGACCGGAATGAGCTCACGCTTGGGCTGGCGCAATGAAAGCTCCTCCTCAAGCCGCTTATTGATCTCGGTCATCGGGCGGAGGATCTGCATGTCCACCAAGTCCCACTTGGGCGGCTTGCCGTTTTCCTTGTTTTCGCGGCGGATGTCACGTGCACTCTGGCGCACCTCGGAAACCTGGTTGCGCAGCTCGGGAATCTCAATTACTTCCTCGACCTCGCGAAGACGGTCCTCCCAATCGCGGAAATCGAGCCCGGTCAATGGGCCGTCGAAATCAAGGCCGTCCAAGTTCCTGAACAGGTCCGAGCCGCCGCTGCTGCCACCGGTGTCGCGGTTGCCGTCCGGGCGCCGGTTGGGTTGGTCGTTCGGGCCACCCGGCTGGCCATCACGGCCTTGAGCTGTTTGCGGATTTTCCTGATCGCCTGGACGCTGGCCTTGTCCGGGTTGGCCTTGCTGTTCCTCACCTGCTTGGCCTCTGCCTTGGCGTTGTTGACTCTCTTCCTGCTCCTCGTTGAGTTGCCCCTGGCCTTGTCCGGGTTGGCTTTGCTGTTCCTCACCTGCTTGGCCTCTGCCTTGGCGTTGTTGACTCTCTTCCTGCTCCTCGTTGGGTTGCCCCTGGCCTTGACCGGGTTGGCTTTGCTGTTCCTCACCTGCTTGGCCTCTGCCTTGGCGTTGTTGATTCTCTTCCTGCTCCTCGTTGGGTTGGCCCTGGCCCCTGCCACGCTGTTGGCCTTGGCCTTCGTTCTGGGCGAGTTCCATCTCACGCTCAACCTCCTCCCGCAACTCGTCGAGCCGGTCGGCGGCAAAACGCATGGCGTCCTCGTCGCTGCCAATGATCTTCTCGGCAGCATCCTCGACCGTGTCACGCAACTCAGAAATGTTCTCGCTCAACCCTCGCTGAATGTCGCCGGTTTCATTGGGCAAATTGTTGCGCATCAGCAACGACAACTGGTCGAGTGACTCCTCCATGTTATCCTGCCGGGCGCGACGGACACCATCTTCCAGCTCCTGCGATAGCAGCTTCTCCGACTCCTCGGCCTCGCGGGAAACCTGCTCCATTTGCTGCAGCAAGTTCTCAAGTTGCCCCTTCTGCGACTCGGCCATGTCGAGCGCCTCCTTAAGTTCGCCCTCATCGCTGAGAGAGCGGAAGGTCTTCTGCCTGTCCTCCTCGATGGCCTTGTTCAATTCACTTTGCGTGTTGTCGAGCTCGCGCGCTTCCTGTCGCATCTCGCGCATGGCATCGGCAAATTCATTGGCGGTCTGTTCCTTATAGTCCTCCTCGACCTCATCAAGGTTCCGGCTGGCACGCGAGCCGGAGTTGGCGGCTTGCGAAAGCTGTTGTTCCTCAAGGTTGCGGGCTGTTTGCTCCATCTGCTCGCGGGCCTCCTCGAGTTGCTGACGCGACTCGGCAAGCTCATCATCTTGGCTGCGATCCATCCGTTGCTGAACCTCGTCGAGGTCGTCGATGAGGTTGCGCTGCTCGTCCTGAAGCCGCTTGAGTTCGCGCTCGATACGCTCGCGCTCGGCCTCGTCCCCGGCGTCAAGCAAGGCAATCTGCAGTTCCTGCAGGCGCTGGTTCAGATCCGACTGCCGACGCGCAAGTTCCTTGAGGCGGTTGAGTGTCTGCAACTGCTCAGCTCGCTCGCCCTGCTGCTGGGCCTGTTGTCTTTGCCGCTCGGCCTTGCTCTCCAACTCGTAGTTGTTGCGACTGTCCTGCATCTCGAGCTGGTCAAGCTGGCGCTGGGCGCGGTTGCTGTTGCCGCGACCCTGCTGTTGCTGGCGTTGTTGCTGGGCCTGCTGGCGGGAAACGCGAAACTCATTCTCGCGCAGTCTCTGCAAATGCTGCAGGGCAGTCTGCTCGTCGATGATCGCCTCTGAGAGTGCCTCGGCGATGGACTCCCCCTCAGCGTCCCTGGCCTTGGCGAGGCTGTCGGCGGCAGCCTGCATTGCCTCGTTGGCCTGATATGCCTGGCCGCCTGACTCGGAGTCCTGCAACAGCGCCGACGCCTGCTCGAGCATGCCGAGTAACTCGCCCTGAGAATCGGCCACGACCTGTATATCCTCGGCCAGTTTCTCGTCGGTGGCCTTGCGGCGCTTGATATTCCACGTGGCGCTGATGATGTCCTTCTGCGAATCGAGCAGGTTGGCGATGGACTGTTGCTGCTCGCCCCCCTGTTCACCGCCTTCGCCCTGCTGTTGCTGCTCCCGCATGCCCTCGGTGGCGGATCGGTTTTGGCGGAAAATTTCCTCGAACGGCCGCACCGTGGCGAAGAATAAATCGCTGTATCCCCGGCGCAACTCGCCATCCCGGTCACGGTCGTCGGCCCACAGGAAATAACTCACCACCTGCCCCACCTCGACACCCAAATCCTCCATCCGAAGCACGTGGGCAACAGTGAGCTTGTTGGTGGACAAGCCGTCGGCGGCGAGGGAAACATACTGCGGCTCCTCGCCGGCCAACTGGTAGCCGATGCCGGCATCGGCCAGCCCAAAGTCGTCGCGCACCACGCCCTGCAGCCGCATCTCCTCGATGGCCGACACCTCGGTATCACCCGCGGGCGCCTCAAACTTCAGCGCCGGGGCGGCGTTCTCGAGCACGTTGAAAACATACAGGGACGGGAAACGGTTCGTGCGCTCGTCGGCATCCTCAAGGTGCAACTCGTAACGAAACTCGCCGGACTCGTTGAAGTCGCGCAGGAGCTGAAACTGCGAACTACCATCGGCCAGTTGCTGCAGCGGAATGTCTTCGCGCCCGCCGTCGCGGGCCTTGAGCACCGCCGACGTGAGCGGCTTGTTGAATTGAAAATCGAACGTCAAGCCGGTGCCCTCGACGGCGGTGAGGCGGCGTGTGTTGTTGATGACCTTATCGTCGCGACCGGTGAACTCAGGGTAGTCGAGCCTGGCCTTTGACGACTTGAGCGCAGGGTACTCGAACACCGACAGCCGGTACCGCTCACCCTGTTGCCCGTCGTAAACCACGCTGTACACGGCGTTCGACTGCACGTTGGACAGACGGTAGCTGTAAGTCGGGTCGTCGAGGCTTTGCGCCATCGTCATCCAGCGCGGGGCCTGCCCCTGTTCCTGCACGGTCAGCTTCACGTCGGACCGAAAGTCGCCGAACTTGGCCGAGACGATCAGGCTCGTGCCACGCTCAATCGCGGTGTCGCCCGGCTTCACCTCGACGCCACCCCTGGCCAGGGGCGCCGCCGATTCGTCGCTGGTTCCGGGCAATTGAAACGCCGCCAGCGCAAACACAACCAGCGCGACCGCGTGGAAAAGATGCGCCTGTGCCAGCCGGCCGTTGGCCTCAAATTCCCAGCCCTGCTCGTGGGCCGCGCTGAGCGCCTCGGTCAGCACGCGCTGCTGCAGGTAGTCGAGTTTGTCGGGATCATTTTTCGCGATCTGCTCCGAGGCGGTCTCGAGCAGCTTGTTGAGACCGGGATGATGCCGCTCGATCCTCCGGACGATCTCGCCCAGCGTCAGCCAATCCACCAGCAGCACCTTTACTAAAACTAATGCCGCCAGCGCGGCGGCGCTTGTCCCGATGATCGGCCAAGCGAGGCGCACGTCGAGGCCGGCCGCTTGGCCAAGCGCGATGGCGCCGAGACAGGCCACGGCGCAGGCAGCCCAGCAAATGGCCAGACCGGAGTAAAGTTTCTGACGACGATGCTGCTGCCGATGGAGCATCAGGAATTCCTGGAGTGTTTTTGGCTCGTTCATGTCATTACAGGTTCTGCCGTCCGGCTGCCCTTCGCGGCCAGCACGGTTTCAAGGGTGACAAATAAAAGCACCGCCGCCAAGGCCCACTGCCAGTATTCACGACGGTGCGTCTCCGTTTTTTTAGCCGCCTCGGCGGCGAGCGGTGCGGCTGCCGGGGCGCTCATCGGCAAGCCGATTTTTTTAAATTGCTCCATGGCGATCGGCTCAGTGCGGCTCTCCGCCGCCGTGAGGTTCACCGCGAACGTCTCCGACCAGTCGCTGCCATTCGCGGTGTACAGGCCGGGAGCGGCTGGCGTGAAAACGGTGTCCACCGGAATAGCCGCCGCCCCGTCGCCTGGCGGCATGACGGTGACATCGCCGCCGGCCTGACCGTTGTTGAATCGCGTAACGTTGACCTCACGGCCAACCACAAACTGCCGCGACTGGGTTTTGCCCTCGAGCACCGGCTGGAGGATCGAGTAGAGCAACGGGATGAACTTGGTCGAGAGCGCCAGTTGGCTGTCGGCCGGTGTCCAGCCGGAGGCCATCACCAGCAACCGGCCGTCGCCGCGCCGCGCCGCGAGCCAAGCCGGTGCGCCGGAGTCAAACCGCGCGAGCACGTCGATGCCCTCGTCGGGCAGATTTTGTAGCTCGCGATGTTTCCAAAAATGCAGGTTTGTGAAGTCGCTGAATCGCGCGTCACGGAACACCGCCAAAACCGGTTCGTCCAGCTTAAGCGAATGAAGCAGCGCGTAGTCGCTCGACGCGATGTCGCGGATGACCACGCCCTCCGTACCAAGCCACTGTCCGAGGTTCGCAGCCTGGCTCGGCGACTGTACGACCATCAGCGCCGTGGAGCCTCCCTCGATCGCCTGGCCAAGCGCTTGAGCCAGCGGGTCGTCGACGGCATCGCCAATGACGAACAGGTCGGCCTCCGGCAATGGGTCGGTCGATTTGCCGCTGACGGCCTCGACCTGAAAACCGAGAGTGCTCGATTTTTGGAAAGCGCTTTTGAGATAAAACAGCGAACCCTCGGCGTCATTCGGTTTGTCCTCGCCAATATAAACGATGCGCACTGTCTGCTGCCGGCTTTGCGCGAAATGAAACTGGTTGTCGAACTCCGCCGCGTCGCCCCGGATGGCCAGTCGCTCGACGGACTTCCCCACCCATTCGCCCGGCAACTCGACCACCCGGCTGCGGCCCGGCGGGACGTGCACTATTTGGCTGAGAGTCTCGCCGGCAGTCGTGTGCGCCAAGAACTCCAGCTCATCGCTCATGCCGTTGGCTGAATTGCTGATGCGGAACGACGGCGCAGCCCCGGCGGTGGCCCACGGCATGCGGGAAGCGACCTGCTCGATACCGGCGTTGCCCTGGTCGTCCTCGCCGATCTGCTCGAGCGTCACCCTGATGCCGGTGGGCCATTCATAGCCCTGCACAGCGTCGAGACGGCTGCCCTTCTGCAAATCACTGATGACGATAATCTCACGCCTGGCCAAGGGCTGTTCGTCCGCTTCCGGCTCGGCCTCCTGTATCGCCTCGACGACGAAAACAAGCGCTTGGCCAAGGTTGCTCCCGCCGAAGCCCGGCTTGGGCAAGCGCTCGAGTTGGGTGTTCACCTCCGCCTTGGAGGCGCTACCGAGCCACGACTTGATCTCGGCCAACGACGCCGTCGAGTCATCGTAGGCGATCAGCGTGAAGCGGTCGCCGGGGCCGAGTTGGCCAAGCGCGGTTTGCACCTTGGCCTTGGCCTGCTGCCACAGATCGCCGCGCTGCATGCTGGCGCTGCGGTCGAGCAGCACGGTGACCCATTGCCGGTCGCGCCGCGCCGCATCGGCGGGATCGTCCACCGTGGTGAACGGCCGCGCAAAAGCGAAGACCAGCAGCAACAACGCAAGGCAGCGCAGCAGCAGCAGCAGCAGGTGCGTCGGCCGCCGCTTGCGATCCACCGGCGGTTTGGTTTTGCCTAGAAACATCAGGCTGCCGAATTCCTGTTTGTTTTTCGGTCGATCGTGCAGCAGGTGCAGGATGATCGGGATGGCGAGGCCAAGCGCCCCCAGTAAATAAAGTGGCGTCAGGAAACTCATGCCGCACTCCTCCCGTGCGAGCGGCGCTGTCGAACGGCGCCGCGCGCGGCGCGTTCCTCGAGGAAGCGCTGCAACACCCGCTCGAGTGGCTCGGCGGTGGTCACGCGGAAACCGAGGATGCCCTGCGCGCTAAACATCGTGTCGAGCGCGGCGTTGTGCGCGTTGTATTTTTGCTGATACGACTCCCGGGCCAATCCCGGGTCGAGGATGAGGTTTTGGCCGCTCTCCATATCCTCGAAGATCGCAGCGTCCTCGAAATTGAAATCGACCTCGCGCGGGTGCAGCACCTGCACAGCGCGGACATCGTGCCCGGCGGCGGTGAACAGGCTCAGGCAGCGTTCCAACTCGTCGAGCGGCGAGAGGAAATCGGACACGAGCACGATCATGCCGCGCTTGCCGACGAGCGAGGCGAGTTTCTCCAGCGCCTGGCAGAGATCCGTGGCGTTGCCGGCCGGCTGAGTCTCGAGCCGGCCAAGGATCGTTTTCAACTGGTCC
>JASLKI010000276.1 GCA_030747575.1 Verrucomicrobiota bacterium
ATGAAAAACCGTTTCAGCATCTCAGCCCTTCTCGATGCTGGCGTAGGCGTTGTGGTTGTGGATGCTCTCGAAGTTCTCGGCCTCGACCTTGTACCACGTGACGTGCTCGTGCGCCTTGAGCCGGAGCACCACGTTGCGGACGAGGTCCTCGACAAATACCGGGTTTTCGTATGCCCGCTCTGTCACCGCCTTTTCGTCGGGACGCTTGAGCAGCGAGTACAGTTCGCTGCTGGCAGACTGCTCGATGAGACCGATCAAATCCTCGATCCACACCGTCTCTGAGGAGCGGATTGCCACCGTGACCTCGCCGCGCTGGTTATGCGCGCCGTACTGGCTGATTGCCTTCGAGCAGGGGCAGAGCGTCGTCACTGCCACGCGCACGGTCATAACAAAATCGATGTCGCTGCCTGTGGCGTTGGCCTCGAATCGCACGGTGTAGTCCATCAGCCCCTCGAGCCCGGTGGCCGGGGCCTTCTTGGTGATGAAGTACGGGAACTCCATCTCAATGTGCGAGGTGTTGGCCTTGAGCTGCTCCTGCATCCGGGCGAGCAGGTCGGGGATGTTCTCGACGTTGATCATCCCGCCATGCGAGTGCAGCACCTCGATGAACCGGCTCATGTGCGTGCCCTTGAACTCCATCGGCAAATCCACAAACAAGCCGACCGTGGCGATGGTGTTTTGCACCACGTGGGCGCGGTCCCGCACCTCGATCGGGAAGCGCACGCCGCGCACGCCGACCTTGTCAATCGGGAGCTCTCGGGTGTCCCGCGTGCTTTGCGCGTCGTGCAGCGGGGTCATCGCGTCGGTGGTTATCGAATGCTCACTCAGCATCACGGCCAACATAGCAGGAGCGTTCCGCCTTGCCAAACGGCGAAAACTACTCGCGCTTGGCCAAGCGCGGCTTCACGAGGGAAGTCCACAGCGCGTAGCCCTTGGCGTTGAGGTGTAGGCCATCGCCGAGGAACAGATCCGGCTTGGGCTTGCTGTCACCGCCGAGCATCGGCTGCCAAATATCGATGTAATCGAGCCGCTTGTCCTTGGCGCAGTCGCCGCGCACGAACGCGTTGGCCTTGGTCATCTTCTCAGAGAGCTTCCAGCGACTGAGGCTAGGCTTGATGGAGATGTACGAGATGCGCGCCTTGGGCAGCTTGGTGTGCACGGCCTCCACAAATTTCTTAAAATCAGCCAGCACCGTCTCCGGCGACTTGCCGGCGGCGACGTCGTTGTCTCCAGCGTAAAGGACGATCTGCCTGGGTTTGTACGGATGCAAGATGCGTCCGGCGAAGTGGGTCGAGTCGGCAATCTGCGAGCCGCCGAAGCCCCGGTTGATCACCGAAAAACCAGCGAAATCCTGTTTGAGTGTTTTCCACATCCGGATGCTCGAGCTGCCGATGAACAGGACACCGCCCGGCTCGGGCATCTGTTTTTTGTCAGCGGCCTCGAAACGGGCGATATACTTTTCCCACCGCGACGAGTCGTGATCCGCCGCAATGGCAGCGATCGGCAACATCCCACAGACAAGTGCCAGTCGGGCGATAGTTTTTTGAACCGAGGGCATGCGGGGACTCTCAGGCAACGCTTCCCGCTTGGGAAGAAAAAACGGTTTAAGCTTCAATCCGTTGTTCACTTGGCCAAGACTTTTGCCGATGCTGGAAGCGCTCAAGCCAGACGATTACCTGCCGCTGGTCAAGGCCGCCCTTGCCGAGGACATCGGCAGCGGCGACGCGACCACCCTGGCTCTGGTGCCTGGGGACTCGTTCGCGATGGCGGTGATGGTCGCCCGCGATCCGCTGGTCATGGCCGGGGTCGATCTTGCCCTGGCTGCGTTTCTGGAGGTTGATGAACGCGTCGAGTTTGGCATCGAGATTTTCGACGGCCAACTCGCTGGGCTTGGCCAAGCGTTGCTGCGCGTGCAGGGGCCGACCCGAGCATTGCTCACGGCGGAGCGAACCGCCCTCAATTTCGTCCAGCACCTGGCCGGCGTGGCCACACTCACGGCGCGGTTCGTCGAGGAGGTCGCTGGCACTGGGGCGCAGATTCTCGACACACGAAAAACGACTCCCGGCTGGCGCGCGCTGGAGAAATATGCCGTGGCCTGCGGCGGCGGCACGAATCACCGCGTTGGGCTTTACGACCGGGTGATGGTTAAGGACAACCATCTAGCCGCACTCGATGGCGATATAGCCAAGGCAGTAGCACTGGCACGCGAGGCGTCGCCCGAATTGAAAATTGAGGTCGAGGCAGACACGGTCGAGCAGGCCCAGGCGGCGGCGGAAGCCGGCGCGGGCATCGTCCTGCTTGACAACATGAGCTGCGAACAAATCCGAGAAGCCATCGAGCTGATTGATGGCCGTTCCGAGACCGAGGCCAGCGGCGGCGTGACGCTGGAGACGGTCCGCGAAATCGCCGGGACGGGAGTGAACTTTATCTCGGTCGGCGCGCTGACCCACTCCGCGCCGTCGGTCGATATCGCGCTCGACTTCGACCAGATCGCCTGACAGCGGCTACTTCTGCGCCAGTTTGGCCAAGGCGGCCGAGGCGGCCTGAGACTCGGCTTCCTTTTTGCTGCCGCCGGAGCCGCGTCCCAGTTCTTTTCCTGCTTGAAGGACGGCGACATCGAACTCCCGGGCGTGAGCCGGGCCGGAAGTGCTGAGCAGCTCGTACGTCGGCGATACGCCGGTGATGCCCTGGAAATATTCCTGCAACTCGCCCTTGGGATTTTCGATTACGACGATGCTGTCCGGGTTGGCGAGTTCATCCTCAAAAACCCGCCGGACAAAGTCACTCGCAGCGTCCAGCCCGCCGTCGAGATACAGCGCGGCGACCAGCGCTTCAAAGACATCCTCCAGCGCGGAATCCTTCCCCCGATCAAAGTCGGATTGCTGGCCCCGGCCAAGGACGAGGTACTGCCCGAGGCCAAGCGCATCGGCCTTGGCCGCCAGTGACGTGCCGTTGACCAACCCGGCACGGGCCTTGGTCAGGTGGCCTTCGTCCTTTTCGGGATGAAGCCGGTAAAGCGCCACGGAGATCACCGCCTGCAAAATGGCGTCGCCGAGAAATTCCATCCGCTGGTTGTCATCGGACGCCTTCGATTGGTTGCCGGACGCCGAGGGATGCGTGATGGCAAGCTGCAACAGGCTCACGTCACGAAACTCGTGACCGAGCGTCTGCTGTATTGCCTGCAAGTCAGCCACGCTTTGAGTTCACGATTCGTCCACGGCAGCGGCGATGGGCTCGGGTTCCCCGGTGGCTTCGTCAGCTGTGGGCGGGTTGAGACCGTACTCGAGCAGCTCGGCGACCTTGGCCTGCACGTCGCCAAGCTCGGCCAGCTTCAGCGCGGGATCGAGGATGGTGAAGACGTCTCCGGACTTGGTATGCTCGTAGATCAACATGCGGCCGCCGTCCTCGTTGCGAACCTGATCCTTGTTTTTGATGACGCGCTTGCGCTCGAGCATCACGGCGAGAATGAAACAGGCCTCCGTGTGCCCGGGGTCGTTTTGCTCGATTAGTTTTTTGAGTAGCGTCTCGGCGTTGTCCTTTTGAATGGCCTCGGGCGGAGGAGGAGGAGGCACCTCATAAACGCCCTGCCAATGGGAGATATAGCCGCCCATCGCGCCGGGCTCAGTCTTGTGTTTTTGCTCCCAGCAACCGGGGCAGATGTCTCGGCGCTCGAGGCTCTCCATGCCACGAAAGAGAATCGTGTGGTACGGTTGCTTGTCCTCGAACGCGCTTTCGCAGTCGTCGCA
>JASLKI010000277.1 GCA_030747575.1 Verrucomicrobiota bacterium
GAAGCCGCACTTGTGCAGATAATCGCGCACGCCGAGCGAGAGCGCCCTGTAAATTTTCTCGTTGTCGTCGGAGGTGTCGCTCGACTTCGGCTCGATTGTCCCCGTGTCAATGAGCAGCAAATCCTCGGCGAACATCGCGCCGTTAGCCCCGAGCACGCCGTGGCCGTTGTAGTATTGGCTGCCGCCGTCGAACACCAGCTCGTCGTTCCCGCCGACGAGGTTGCAGTACACCACCGGACAGCCACACTTGACCGAGAGCTGTGAGAGTAGCACGTGCCGGCTGTGCTCCTTGCCGAGGCTCCACGGCGAGGCGGAGAGGTTGAGCAGTAACTCCGCGCCGCCGCCGGCGAGTTCCTCGGCGGGACGGCGATCGTAGCGGCGGTCGTGCAGGAACACCTCGTCGTTCCAGATGTCCTCGCAAATGGTGATTCCCACTTTTGTGCCGAGAATTTCCACCGGCGTGTTGCCGGTCGCCGGCTCGAAGTAGCGATCCTCGTCGAACACGTCGTAGTTCGGCAGCAGCGTCTTGTGGCGGACGGCGGCCACTTGGCCGTCCTGCAGCACGGCGGCGGAGTTTTGCGCCGGGCGGCCGGAGTCGGTTTCGTTGGCGGAGGCGTACCCCACCACGGCGACCGCCTTGCCGCTGCGTTTGGTCAGGCTCTCGAGAGCCTCCTGGTTTTGCCGGAGGAACGCCGGCTTGGCCAACAGGTCGCGCGGCGGGTAGCCGCACAGCGCCAGCTCGGGCAGCACAACCAGCGCCGCGCCGGCCTCGTCGGCACGCCGCCATGCGTCGACGATTTTGTCCGCGTTCCCGTCGAAGTCGCCGATGGTGGTGTTGATCTGTGCGATGGCAATTTTCATCTGCCGCTTGGCCAAGTTTATCGGCGAACCGCTCGCGGCGGAAGAAAGAAGCGTGCCAATTGGCCAATGTGTGTTGCGGCTGTTTTTGACTCTTGACCGGACTTTCGGAAGCGTTACATTTCCGGCGTGCCAAGGAGCGGTGGCAAAAACAAATCAGTGATGGTGGGGCTCGGGATGGATTCCGACGGGCATAAGCGTGTCACTACCGGCGACAATTTTGTCGTCGCGGGTGGGACTCAGGACACGCACGACCAGATGACCGAGACGGTCGTCAAGATCAACGAGAAACTCACCGAGCGCGGCAAGTGCCTTAACACGGTGGAGAGAACGGAGTTCAAGGATATTGCTGAGTCAGTCGGGCTTAAGGAGCAACCCCCGCCTCCGGATCCAGAGAACAACTGATTCTCCCCAACAAATATTGAAATGAAAAAGGCGGCCAAATGGTTGCCTTTTTTGTTTGGAATAGGGGGCTAACTGACGGCGATGAGCGACACGCGCTCGTTGCGCTCGTTGCGCACCACGCCGTTGGCGCGGGGGTCGAGGGATGGCTTGCCGTCGATAAGGAATTGGTAGCGGTGATGCCCGTGATGAAGATCGATCTGCGTCCTCCACGAGCCGTCAAAATGCCGGTTCATGGCGTGTGAGTTGCCGTCCCACTCGTTGAAATCCCCGATCACGCACACTTCCTGCGCTTCCGGGGCAATGCACAGGAAATTGATAGGCTTGGCCATTGTTTTGGCCGAGTAGCGTCCATTTCCGTTACCGTTGAATTGTAAGTTATCCATCCTTGCTTGCTCGGCGGAAGCGCGATCCCGTTGATCTTGGCCGAGCAAAGGCCGAGGAAAAAACCAAATCTCACTCGCCGGCGCAAGCGAAAAAGATTTTTTTGTGCTCGGCCCATCGCCGAGTGTGGCATTGAGATTAGGCGTTTCGACCCTTGAATGTCAGCTCGGCCACGCCGGACTTGTCCAGTTCGCCGATGCCTTTCTCGATCATTTTGTCGAACTGCCCCTTGGAGGCGGTGGCCATCGGGAGGTCGAGCCCCTCCGCTTGGCCAAGCGCCAGTGCGATGCCGGAATCCTTCGCGGCATGCGCGCCGGAGAAGTAGCACTCGTGGTCGCGGTCGCGCATGTCCTCGCCGTCGGTCTCGAGCACGCGGGAGTTGGCGCCGGTCTGCGAGAAAATTTCCATCACCGTGTTCAGGTCGAGGCCAAGCGCGTCGGCCAGGCCCAGCCCCTCTGCCAGCCCGGCGGTGTTGATATTCATCACCATGTTGACCAGCGCCTTAACCTGGGCCGCCTTGCCGGAAGTGCCGACATAGCGCTTGTTGAGCGATAATTTTCCGAGCAACTCCTCGACCTTGTCGTAGGTCGCCTTGTCGCCGCCGAGCATCAGGTACAGCGTGCCATCGCGCGCCTGGGTGATGCTGGAGGCCATGCAGCCCTCGAGCGACTCCGCGTCGGCGGCCTTGGCCAGGCCTTCGACCTCCACGTGCACCGCCGGGCTGATCGTTGCGCAGTTGATGAATACACGGCCCTCGGCGCCGGTGAGCAGGCTGTCGCCCTCGCTGGCGAAGATCGTGTGCATTGAGGCGTCGTCGATCACGACGGTGATAATGACGTCCGACAACTCGGTGACCTGCGCCAGTGTGCTGGCGGCGGTGGTGCCGAGTTCGGTGGCCAGTTCGGTGGCGGCTTCGCTGCGGATATCGTACACGGCTGAGACGTCGTACCCGCAATCCTTCAGTCGGCGGGCCATGTTGGCGCCCATGCGGCCGACTCCGACAAATCCTACTTTTTGAGACATGATGTTGATGTTGGTTTTGTTTTGCTGGTTAAAAAAGACCGGAAGGTGGCTGGGCCACCCTCAAAAATCGGTGTGCGGCGCAGCATAGGCAAACCTCTGAAACAGCGCACGCCCTTTTTGCGCTTGGCTGTGATGGCTTATTGTCGCCAAGGCCGACGTTGCAGTTGGATCGGTTTGGTGATGTCCATGAAGTACGTTGAAAGCCTGGACCACGATGTCTGCTGCACGGATGAATCTGCCAGCAGGACGTT
>JASLKI010000278.1 GCA_030747575.1 Verrucomicrobiota bacterium
ATCGTCGGGAACGTGGGCGGCAGAACTATCTAGGATAGTCGGGAACGCCGGGCCAACCTCCTCCCCCTTCAACGCGGGCAGACCGCGCCGGAGGATCCACATCTTGCGCCGGGCATCCTCGCCCACCGCCATCGCGTACTCAGTCTTGAGCTTGAGCTGGGTTGATTGAACCTTGACCAACTTCCCGTTCAGATTGTTGTACTCCGCGAACTTGGTTTCGCCCAAAATCTCGCCGCCATACTTGGCCACCAATACCGGCACCGGTGTGGTGCTTTGATCCACCACCAAGCCGGCGTCGATGTACTGGCCACCACCCGTTTGTTTGCAGTGAATCGCCAAAGTGTTCCGTCCGGTCTGGAGAACATCGAGGCATTCATCGGTGACATCAATCTCGGTGTACTTTTGCAGATGCCCCTTTAAAGTCTTTATCTGTTTGCCGTTGAGATAAACCTCGGCGTCCTCGTCGTGGTGAATCTTGAGGGTCAACTGTCCCGGGATGGTGTCGAAACGAAAATCGCGGCGCAGCCAGATATCGCTCGAATGCCAGGGCGTCCTCACTTTCGATCCTGGTGTGCCGGGAGCGCCAAAGCCGCTGCGCCCCTTGCGCCACTTACTGTCGTCGAAGGCGATCTCGAACCAGTTGTCCGCCGGTTTGTCGTAAGTGAACTCCCACTTTACACCTTTACCGCGGTTGGCGTCCGGGACGACCCATGCGTCCTTTTTACCCTTGGCCAAGCCGGTAACCAGCTTGAGTTCCGGCCTGCGCTTGGCCAAGCCGGCGATGAACACCTCCTCGAGCGGCGCGAGCCTGGCCAGCAAACCGGCTTCCCTCATTTCCTTGGCCGCGACAGCCTTCTCGTGAGCAGTCTTATCGGCCGGATCGCTGATCGCTACGTGGTTGCGGTTGCCCTTGCCGTGCGGCGAAATGTCGCTGAAAAACGAGAGCATAGAGTAGTAGTCCTTCGCCGATATGGGATCGATCTTGTGGTCATGGCAGCGGGCGCAGCCGATGCTCAGGCCGAGGAACGTTTCGCCGGTGGTTCGCAGAATGTCGTCGAGATAATTGTAGCGAGCCAACTCGCGATCCGCCGGTTCGTCATCCCAAATGCCAAGCCGATAAAAGCCGGTGGCCGTGACGCTGTCGGCGTCGCGATCCGGAAGCTCGTCGCCAGCTAACTGCTCCATGACGAAACGGTCATACGGCTTGTCCTCGTTGAAAGCTCGAATGACGTAGTCGCGGTATTTCCACATCAAATCCTTCCGGCTGTCCCGCTCGTACCCGTTTGTCTCGGCGAAGCGTACAAGGTCGAGCCAATGGCGCCCCCACTTTTCGCCATACCGATTCGAAGACAGCAACTTGTCGATGACTTTCTCGAACGCGCCCGGCGACGAGTCGGCGAGAAACGCGACGACCTCCGGCGGAGAAGGAGGCAGGCCGGTCAAGTCGTAGTAAGCCCGGCGAATCAGCACACGCTTGGCCGCGGGGGTGCTTGGCCGCAAACCGGCCTTGTGCAAACGATCGTAAACGAACGCATCGATGCCGTTCTTTTGCCATGTGGCGTCAGCGACCTCTGGCGCGGGAATTGCCTTGAACGCCTTGAACGCCCAGTCGGACGTGGTGCGCTCGTTGATCTCGTTCGTCGGCAAGTCGCCGTGAGCAAGCTCTTTTCCATGAATCTCGCTGACGGGATTAAACGGAGCGCCCAGTTTCACCCACTGGGTCAGCAAGGCGATATGCTCATCCGATAATTTCTTCTTCGGCGGCATCTCGTGGTCTTCGTCCTTCCACGAGATCATCGACAGCAACAGGCTCTGCTCAGGCTTGGCCAAGTTGATCGCCGCGCCGGACTCACCGCCCTTTAGCAAGCTGAGCCGGTTTGTGACGCGAAACTCACCCTTGAGCTTCTGCTTCTCCCCGTGGCACTTGAAACAGTTTGCCTTGAGGACGGGGTAAATCTTGTTGTCAAAAAACTCTACCTTGGCCGCATCCGACAACTCCGCGGCCGACCCCACAAGACCCATGACCGAGCAACCCAAAGCAATAACTATTTTGGTGCCAAATTGTTTTAAATCTAAAGTCATCATTACGTCCTTGAACGAACGAAGGAGATGCTACTCTCATTCAAAAAAGATGTCTTGCCTATTTTGGGCCTTTTTTATTATCAAAGCGTCACATTGATGGAGCGAACGATTTAGATTTATACTCCCATGATTGATACCATTCAGGCTAAAAAACGACGCTCCAACTTGCTAAAGGCGATCAGTCCCGAAAGCCGGTTTTATCATCTTTTCGATTGCGTCCCAGGACTTTCCTTTTTTGCCAAGGATCGGGACGGGGTTTTGTTGGCAGCCAACAAACATCTGGTTGAGCTATATGGATTTGATTCTGAAGAGGCCTTCATTGGGCATACCGACTTTGAGTTGCTCCCGAGGCGCTTGGCTGAAAAATATCGTCGAGACGACCTGGCCATCATGCAACACCGTGAGTCTGCCACGAAAATCGTGGAATTGTTCCTGAACCGGCAGGGCATACCATCGTGGTTTTTGACCAGCAAGTATCCGATCCTCTCATCCTCCAACGAGGTGCTAGGCATCATGGGGATCATCCAGGATTACCATCAGTACCGTGAGAGATTTCCGGACGAGCAGGACATCAACAAGGCGCTCGATTACATTCATGGCCATTACCGCGAAAAAATCTCGATCATAGATCTCGCTTTAATGTGCCAACTGTCCCTCCGCCAGTTCGAACGCAAGTTCAAGAGCTACTTCAACCTTTCGCCGATGCAGTACATCATGAAAATGCGAATCCACGAGGCGTGCGACCTGCTCTGCAACGGATCGAGGCTCATCGGCGACATCGCTTTCGCGCTGGGCTTTTACGACCAAAGTTCATTCACGGTGCAGTTCAAGAAAACCATGAGCATGACACCGTTGCAGTACCGCAAACAATTCCTCTGAGCGAAGGTTTGGATTGCTCCACCCTTCCAGACACTTATCCTCCCGCAGGGATGAGATCAGATTCCAGAACGTTCGAGCAGTTGCTCGACGGTTACTTCAACACGTTTTACAGCGAGCACCCCGCCGATGCCACCCACGTCGGCCTGAGTACTGGCGAGGGTAGGTTCAATACCGCCACGTTGACTGCGCTCCGTAAACAACAGGCCCGGCGCCGCGCTGCCCTGGCCAAACTTGACTCGATTGCCCCGTCCGCGTTGTCCAACGAGCAGAATCTCGACCGACTAGCGTTTCGGGCCCGACTGCTGCGTGAGTGCGAGGAGTTTGATCGCGGGCGGCATGAGCTGGATCCCACCGGGATCGACGAGGTGCTAGGCTTTCTGCTGAAGGAACTTCAGCGAGGCGAGGACAAACCCAAGCGTGCAGCCAGGAACATCCGCGGCCTGCTGCGTGACACACCGCGCTACCTTGGCCAAGCCGCCCGGCTCGTCACGCGGCCCGAGCGGGTGTGGCGCGGTATCATGACTGATTCAGTCAAGGCATCCGGGGTGTTCTTCGATGCGGTGTCCGCGTTCCTTCAGGCCAATGGCAGACAATGCTCTGATTCGTCGCTGCTGGCCGCGGCCAACCGCGCCTGCCAACGTTACCATGACTCGATCCTGGTCAAGCGCCTGGCCAAGCCTGGCTCGTTTGCCATCGGTGCCGCGGCGCTGCAGCGGCGCATCCGCGATGAGCTTGGACTTGACTACACTATTGGACAAGTGGAGGCGGTGGCGCTGTCGGAGATCGATCGAGTCGGCGTTCTACTACGAAGAGCGTGTACCAGGTTTGGCCGGAACCGCTCTGCCGGAAATATTGTCGAGTCAGCCCGCAAATCATGGAAACCCAAGGGCAACCTGCTCGCGCTTTATCAGAAAACAAATCGCGAAATCACTCGAAAATTCAAAGCAGCCAAGGCGTTGACGTTCCCGAGAGGCGACTCGCTGGCGGTGACGCTCGTGCCGGAGTTCATGCGGCACGTCATCCCGATGGCGGCTTACTCACCGCCGGGGCCTTTCGACAAACAGCAGCGGGGTTACTTTTGGGTGAACGA
>JASLKI010000279.1 GCA_030747575.1 Verrucomicrobiota bacterium
CGAGCAACCGGCTTTCGGCCCACGGAACACCGCCTTACCTCGAAGCGCGTCGCCGCCCGGCAACCCGTCGGCCAACTCCCGCAGCAACTTGGCTTGATCCGGCGAGGTCGCCTTGGCCTTGGCCAGCAAATCCGCCGCCTCGCCTTTGACAGTTTTGCCGTAACCAGCTGTGGCCTTTTGCAGCACGACGTCGTCCAGCCCTCGTAACCAGTTCGCCTGCGCGAGCACCGCCAACAGCGCCTGGCCAATCGGCGCGGCGCGGCCTTGGCCGAATGCCGGCAGCAGAACCGTCGCCTCCGCCGAGGCGATGCTGCCGAATCGTTTCGCGAGCCGAGCCAGCTGCCCCTCTGCCAGCTTGGCCCCAGCCAGCGCGTTGGCTGCGTTACTGCGTTGAGTGAACGGCTTGGCCGCGTCGAGCTGGCTCAGCAGATAGCCGAACTCCACTTCGTCCGGTGCAAACAACCCGCTCGGAATCCCATTGTAAGCCAGCGTGCGCTGCCGATGCGGCAATGCCGGCGAGCTGCCGAGCCGGCGCAGCATTGCGGCAGCACGTTTCTGCTGTGCCTTGGCCAAGCGCAGGCTCACGAGCGTTTGCACGGCCGCTGGTTGCAGCGGAGCGGCGGTCGAGTCGATCACGTCGAGCCAAGCATCGGGCGCGGGGTTTACAGGCGCGGACGCCATCGCCGCGAGCGCAGTCAGTTTCGCGGCTTTGCCTTGCGAAACATCGGCCACGGCCTTGCCCAACTCGGCTTGAATCGCCGGTGCGGTGGCCAGTTTGGCCAAGCGCGCGGCGAGCGCCTGGACGTCCGCCGGTGACTTCACCTGGCGAAGCGTGGCGGCGTAATGCGTGGCGAGATCGTCTCCCCACTCCGCGTGACGATCGCAAATCCATTCCGCTGTTTTGCGTAGCGCAGCCGACCTCGATTGAAGCGAGGGCAACACCTCGGCAGCCGACAAATTGTCGCCTTCCATTTGGTCGAGCGACATCAATGCCACGCGCAGCGCCCCCGGCCGCTTGGCCAAGCGCGACAACGGCACAGCATCCGGCTGCGCGATCTCGATGAGCGCAAAGGTGACCGAGTGATCGAGCGCGCGATCCATCGGCTCGTCAGCGAGCGCTAGCAGTGGCGCGGCAGCGCGCGGCGAGCCGATCCGGCCCAGCGCCTCGGCGGCCGCGCGGCGCACCGGCGGCACGGCATTTTTCAGCAAATGAATCAAACCATCGATCGCCCCTGCATCGCGGTGCAGACCGGCCGAGTGCGCCGCCGCCTGCTGAACGACCGGCGACGAGTTGGGCAACGCGCCGCGAATCGCTTCGCGGGCGCTGGCGGTTTGGATGCGAGTCAGCGACCAAACGGCGTTCAACCGAGCCTCCTCGCGCCCCTGCCGCAGTCGCTTGGCCAAAGCGGGGATGGCGGCTTCGCCGCGCTTGGCCAAGGCAGCGATGGCACGCTGCCGCACTGCCGGCCGCTTGTCGTCGAGCCGCTTGGCCAAGCCATCAGGCGTTGGAGTCGCCCAGTCGAGCTTCGTGCCGCGCGGGTCGCTTGGCGGCTTGGCTCCGGTCTTTTTCACGCGATAAATCGAGCCCAAGACGTTCGGCCTCCAAAACTGCGACGTTGGGCAACAGAGCTTGTACCAACCGCCGGTGTCGAGCACGAGCAGACTGCCATCGGCGTCCTCGATCACGTCGGTCGGGTGAAAGTCGGCGTTGGTCGAGGCGAGAAAATCGGAGTTCTCCGAGCGGAACGTCGCGCCCTCGGGAGTCAGCACGTGGCGCTGCACGCGGTTCAAGTTGAACTGACAGGAAAACAGGTTGCTGGTGAAGTCGCCGCCGAACACGGCCGACTCGTAAATCTCCAGGCCGCACGGCGCTGCCGGGCCGAGGTGCGCCATCACCGGCATCAGATCGCCAGTGCGCGGGTGACTGTTCACCACGCCGTGCGGCTTGCCGTAAACTCCACCGTAAACGGCGTGCACTAAGCCGTCGCGCTGGCCACCGGCGGGGTACTGAAAAAATGTAGTGGTGAAAAACCGCTCGCCGCTCGGCGAAAAAACGACGTCCACCGGGTTGTCCATGCCGCCAATCATCACCGGCTCGTGCGGGCCGCCAGATGGGTGGCGGCGGAAAATATGCGCGGCACTCGAGATACTCTCCCCACCGCGAAACGCCGCATAGCGCTGCTCGGCAAACGCGCCCTTGCACCAGTAAATCCACCCGTCGCGGCCAAGGTACGGCCCGTGCAGATCGTTGGCACAGCCGGTGAGCGTCTTGCCCTCGAACCACTCCTCCCGCTCGTCGGCCACGCCATCTCCGTCCGTATCAGTAAGCCGCCAAATGCTCGGGGGCGCGGCTACGTAAAGCGAATCGTCGTGCCAAAGCGTGCCCTCGGGGAACATCATCTTGTCGGCGAACACGACGGAGTGATCGAACTGCCCGTCGCCATCGCGATCCTCTAGCCGTACGATGCGGTGTGGCTTTTCCGCGAGTTGTTTTTGGACCGGATCATTCGAGCCGGAAGAGTCGGCGACGTACAGCCGCCCCAGCTCGTCGAAAGAGGCCGTAATTGGACGGTCAACCAACGGCGGCCCGGCGACTCGCTCCACCGTGAAGCCGTCCGGCACGGTGAAGACCGCTTGGTCAAGCATCACCTCAACGGCGTGGGCCTTGGCCAACAGCAAGACAACAGCCAAGCAAGCAAGCGGCAATCGAGGCATCGAGAACATGCCGGAAAGTTATCAAAGGGCTTGGGAGAAGGAAGCGTGAAGTGGTTGTTCTGCTAAGATTTGAAACTAAACTAACAATGTCAAAGACCGTGGACGCCAGTAATTAAAACACACCAAATACTTCCTTTTTTATTGCTGTTATTGGCTATGGTCGTATTTTTATAAACACGCTCTTCAGGATCATAAATTCACATTCTTGCAATCCGACTGTTGCAATGTGTTGCAATCGATTGACACCACACCCGGGGATACCAATAAAGAACTGGTTCGAGTCATAAAAAAAGCACTATGAAGTAACCTCTCGAATAACTCTGCCTGCCACGTCGGTTAAGCGGAAGTCCCGTCCATTGTAGCGGTAGGTTAGGCGTTCGTGATCCATGCCAAGTAAATGCAGAATAGTTGCATGCAGGTCATTGACAGTGACCTTGTTCACGGCAGCCTTATGACCAATCTCGTCCGTCTCGCCATAGCTCACGCCACCCTTAATGCCACCACCAACCATCCAATTGGTGTAAGCGTGCGGATTATGATCACGTCCAGGCTTGCTCCCCTTCTGAGCAATCGGCAGTCGGCCAAATTCGCCGCCCCAGACGATGAGGGTCTCGTTGAGCAATCCGCGCTG
>JASLKI010000280.1 GCA_030747575.1 Verrucomicrobiota bacterium
AAGTTCGGCATGCTCTTCCAAGGCGCGGCGTTGTTCGACTCGCTGACTGTCGAGGAGAACGTTGGCTTCCTGCTCGAGCGCGAGCAAACGATGTCCCCGGCGGAAATTCGGGGAACTGTCGCCGACGCCCTCGAGTTGGTGGATCTCGGCGGCACGCAGTCCAAAAAACCGGCCGAGTTGTCCGGTGGCATGAAGAAACGCGTCGGGCTGGCCCGTGCCATTGTTTACAAGCCGGAGATCATCCTTTACGACGAACCGACCACCGGGCTAGACCCGGTCGTGGCCGACAGCATCGACCAACTCGTCATCAGGATGCGCGATCAGTTAAAATGCACATCGATCGTCGTCACGCACGATACTCGTAGCATGCGCCGCGTCGGCAACCGCGTGATGATGCTGCACCACGGCGAAATCCACGCCAACGGCTCGCCCGACGATATTTTCAATT
Source organism: Verrucomicrobiota bacterium (assembly GCA_030747575.1). Taxonomy (GTDB): domain Bacteria; phylum Verrucomicrobiota; class Verrucomicrobiia; order Limisphaerales; family UBA1096; genus UBA1096. The sequence continues at coordinate 449 of JASLKI010000280.1, forward strand.
CCACCGACCCGGTCGTTCACAAGTTTGTCAACGGGATCGCCGATCCCAAGGATTTGGAGTTCTAATCATGAAAGCAAAAAAAGAATGGAAAGTCGGCCTGTTCCTGGCCATCTCGCTGGTGGTGGCTGCCGCGCTCGTCATCAACTTCTCCAAGGGCACCAACCCATTCACCGAGACCACCCTGCTGCACCTCAAGACAAAAAACGTCGACGGCCTCAAGAGAAACTCCGTCGTCCTCATGGCCGGCGTGCCGGTCGGCAGCATCAGCGCGATCCGCCTCGACACCGAAAAGGGCGAAGTCACCCTCGACGCCAAAATCAAGGCCGAGTACCAAATCCGCGCCGACGCCAAGTTCTTCATAGAGACCGCCGGTTTTCTCGGCGACAAATACATCGGCGTCATCCCCGGCGACAACAAGCTCCCGCCGCTCAAGAACGGCGATGAAGTCATTTGCCAGGAATCGTTCGACCTCGTTCGTGCCGCCCGCTCGGCGACTGATCTCATGGACGAACTCAAGACGGTTGCCTCGCAGATCACCAACATCGTCAACCGCATCGACAGCAAGTTGCTCGATGAACAGACCCTCACAAACCTCGCCGCCGGCTTGAGCAACCTCCGTGAGATTTCTTCGGAAGCCTCCGCTACCATCGCCGGCGTGAACCAACTCATCCTCACCAACACGCCGCCCATTAACGCCGCCATAGAAAACGTCGTCACATTTTCCGATCAACTCAAGAATGCCGGCGGAGATTTGCAAAATCTCATCAACACCAACAGCATCGTCATCGATGAGTCACTGGCAAACATCAAGAAAACCACCGAATCGCTCCACAACCTTGTTGCCGCCGCCGAACAGGGTAAGGGACTCGCCGGCAAACTGTTTAGTGACGAGGAACTGGCCAGCAGCTTTTCAATGCTCTCGAGCAACCTCGTTGATGTCAGCACCAAGCTAAACCGCGGCGGCCTCTGGAGCATTCTCTGGGCGGACAAAAATAAGGACAACGGCAAATCCACGAAACTCAGGCCGACCGTTGGCCGCAACCGCCGTTGATGGCCAAGCCGACGGACATTCGCGTCGCCGCCGCCGAGCTATTTTTTCTGCCGGTCGAGACCCGCGTACCTCTCAAGTTCGGCCCCGAGACGCTCACCCACGTCACCTGCGCCCGAGCGCGCCTCACCGTCCGCTTGGCCAACGGCGACACAGCCATCGGCTGGGGCGAAACGCCGCTGAGCGTCCAGTGGGTTTGGCCAAGCGCCCTGCCCTACGAGCCACGCCACCAGGCTCTGAAGGGTTTTTGCATCAGCCTGACCAAAGCGTGGGCGGCATTCGACGCCCTGAGCCATCCGCTAGAACTTGGCCACGACTTCCAGCAAAACGAACTGCCCAAGCTACTCGACAAATTCAACGCCGAAAGCCACGCCGGCGAACCGATGCCGTGGCTCGCCGCGCTCGTATGCTGCTCGCTCTTCGACATCGCGCTGCACGACGCGCTTGGCCAAGCACTTGGCCGGCCGACTTACGAGACCTACTCCGCCGAGTTTCTCAACCGCGACCTTGACCAGTTCCTAGAGCCAGCCAACGGCTCAGACATCAACTTTGCCGGTCGGTTCCCTGACGAGTTTCTCGCCGACGACCCACCGAAGACGATGCCGGCGTGGCACCTCGTCGGCGGACTTGACCCTCTCGACGAAAGCGAGTTGACCGGCGACGAACCGGACGACAGCTACCCCCTACTACTCACCGACTGGATTCGCATCGACGGCCTCACCTGCCTAAAGGTCAAGCTCCGCGGCAACGACGCCGGCTGGGACTACGAGCGCCTGGCCAAGGTCGGCGCGATTGGCATCAAGTACGGTATCCTCTGGCTGACCGCTGATTTCAACTGCACCGTCACCGACCCCGCGTACGTGAACGAAATCCTCGATCGCCTCGCCGACGAGCAACCGCAACTTTACGGAATGATCCTCTACGTCGAGCAGCCGTTCCCGTACGAGCTCGAGACACACCGCATCGATGTGCACAGCGTCTCCGCCCGCAAGCCGTTGTTCCTCGACGAGAGCGCGCATGATTGGAAGCTAATCCGGCTCGGCCGCGAGCTGGGCTGGACCGGCGTCGCGCTTAAGACTTGCAAGACGCAGACCGGCGCGATCCTCAGCGCCTGCTGGGCCAAGGCACACGGCATGACGCTGATGGTGCAGGACCTCACCAACCCGATGCTGGCGCAGATTCCGCACGTGCAATTGGCCGCGCGAGTCGGCACAATCATGGGCGTCGAGACGAACAGCATGCAGTTTTATCCGGAAGCATCAGTGGCAGAGGCCATGGTGCACGGTGGGATTTATCGGCGG
>JASLKI010000281.1 GCA_030747575.1 Verrucomicrobiota bacterium
CTGTTCGCCATCGGCGTGATCCTGATCAGCTTGGGACAAACGGACGCGGTTCATCTCGATGCCGAGTGCGTGCTATACGGCGAGATCGCGTTCGTGCCGCTGGACCTAGTGAAGACCGAGCTGGGGCCGGGCGCATTGTCGGTGGTAAAAAACATCCCGGGGCTCAACTCGGAAATGTTTCTCGATGGCAAGATACTGACAATCGCGCCGCCGCCGGTCATCCGCATGGCGGTGGTCACCGGCGTCACGCTGCTGTTGATTTTGGTGTTCTACAAGGAACTGCTGGTGACGAGTTTCGACTCCGGCTTGTCGTCGTCGCTGGGCATCAACTCGACCGTGGTGCATTACGCGCTGATGGGGATGCTCTCGGTGATCATCGTCAGCGCGTTCGAGGCGGTCGGCGCGATCCTCGTCATTGCAATGCTGATCCTGCCCGGGGCGACCGCGTCGCTGCTGTCGTATCGGTTGCCGCCGATGTTTGGCCTCACTGTCGTTCACGCTTTGCTGAGCGCGGTGGGCGGCATCCACTTGGCCACATGGCTGAATTGCTCGCCCGCCGGGGCGATGGTGGTCGCCGGCTCGGTGCTATTCGCGCTGGCGTGGATGTTCAGCCCAAGCCAAGGGTTGCTCCAGCGCTGGCTTGGCCGTGAGTTGGACGAACTTGATGGGGAGGACATCGAGCGCTTGGCCAAGGGGACTTGAACAGTTTCAAGTTGCCACAAAAAAAGGGACTCGGTATCGAGTCCCTTAAAATTTGTTGCCGGCTTGGTTTAGACTTCGTCCTTTTTCCAAGTGCGCTTGAGTGGCTTGGTGACGAGGCCCTTCTTGATGGCTTTGGCGGTGACGCGGATGTACTTCACCTCGCCATCGACGATGGCCTTGACGCGCTGCAGATTGGGCAGGAAACGGCGCTTCACGACCTTGGTGACGTGCATGCCGATGCCGCCCTTTTTCTTGGCTTTACCGCTGCGGCGAATGCGGCTCCCCGTGACGGGGCCGGTGCCGGTTAGTTGACAAACTCTGGACATTTTGTGTCTCCCTTGCTGAAAGGGGCCACGAAGTATACCCGAAAAAACCGTCGTGACAAGCCCTTTTTTGGGCTTTTTTCCTGCGCTTGGCCAAGCGGGGTGGGGATTTACTTGGCTGTGGCAGGCTTGGCTTGGGGGCGGATGACGCTGGCCAGGGTGTTGCGGACGGCCTGTTGGGAGTCGTCGATCAGGGTGTAAAACACGGGAACGACGAGCAGGGTCAGAAGGGTGCCTGAGATCATGCCACCAATGAGTGTTAGACCGAAACTGTTGTAGTTCATCCCCATGTCACTAGATTTGCTCAAGGTTAGGGGGATCATGCCGATGATGGTGGTCAGCGCGGTGATTGCGATCGGACGAAACCGATGATTGGAGGCTAGGAGCAGGGCTTTAGTGCGATCCATGCCGGTCTTCCGAAGACGGTTGGCATAATCGATCAGTACAATGCCGTTGTTCACAACCACCCCGACGAGTAGCACGCAACCGACGATTCCAAGAAAATCCATTTCCTTTCCGGCTATGAGATGTATCCACACTGAACCGATTGCGGCTAGGGGGATGCTCAGAACAATCGAAATAGGCATTATCACGCTCTCGAACAGAAAAGCCATGAGGAGGTAAATGAAAGTGATGGCCAACATTAGTGCAAAAATACCGTTGAAGATTTCCTTTATGTCGAATCGCTCTTTTATTTCGCTGAAGGAGATCCCTTCCGGCAGGTCGATACTATCCTGTAGTGACTTGATTGCTTTGCGGGTCTCTTCTTCTTTACCACTTTCAAGTTCTAGGCCGAAGGTGTGGCTGACACTTTTATCGGTGCGCCTTATATAGCGAGGGCTATTGAGCATGGCCGGGCGTGTGAGTGTGCCGATGGAGCTGAACCGGCCATCCTCGGTGGGCACACGGAAGTTGTTCAAGTCCGCCAATTCGGCCCGGTTCTCTTCGCTATAGCGCAGACGGACCGGGATCTGTCGGCCATCGCTGTTGAATCTGGGAAGCGTGCTGCCGCGCAAGGCGTAGCCTACCATGCCGGCCAGGGTGGTGGGGTTCACGCCGATGGAGTTGGCGCGGTCGCGATCGATGATAAGTGCTAGCTCGTTGGGGGTTTCATCCTGCCGTTGTTTCAAGGCGATAACTCCGGGGATATTGAGGAAGGTCGGCTTGAGTTGATTGGACAATTCTTCAAGTTGCTCCGGATCTTGACCCTTTAATCGAATGTAGTGCTGCCCTTTTTTGTCCTGTTTTTCCCCACCCTCGCCCATTCGTTGGTATTCAATTCTTAGGCCGGGAATCTTTGGGAGTTTCTTATAAATTCGCTCAGCAACTTCCCGGGCGGGGATGGTTCCTTTTCGGTCTCGTGCGAACCAACCTTCAAGTTCGCCGAACCAAGCGCTGTAAAAAATGATGAACCCATCAAGTTCATAGTCATCTTTACTTTTGTTTAGTTGTTGCTCGACCTGCTTGAAATACTTGGTTCGTTCGTCAAAGTTGAACCGGCTTGGAAAACGGAACGACAAGTTAAATGACGCCATATTTCTCTCCTGCTGAACCGAGAATCCTACCTTTTCAAACACAAAGGAAGTTGCGGCCAGAAGGGCTAACAGGATGAAGGCCAGATCAAGCCGACGTTTCAGGAAGAAGCCAAGCGCTTGGTTGTACCAGCGATTAAACCTGCCAAAAGAGGCATCATACATTTTTTCCAGAAAAACTTGGATTGTCTTAGTTCGTGGCCTTGGTTGAGTGGTGGGGATGTTCTCTCTTTGGGAGAGGGTGAGGTACACGCATAGCGGGATGAACACCAGTGCCACACCAAGGGAGGCAAGTAGCGCTACCACTACCGGCAATGCTAAGCGCATCATAAAAAAGCGCATTTCACCCTCCACGAGTAATGCTGGTAGAAATACAATAACGGTCGTGAAGGTGGATGTGGTAATGGCAAGGCCAATTTCCTGGACGCCCTTGATGCAGGCTTCGCTCCGTCGCATGCCGCTTTGAAAATGTCGTTGGATATTCTCAGCGACTACCACGGAGTTGTCCACCAGCAGTCCGACGCACAGTACCAGGCCCAGGATGGTTAGCAGGTTCAGGCTCTCGCCGGCGAAGTACATTGTGGCGATGGCGATGAATAGGCACAGCGGGATGGCTCCAGCTATAATCAGAGTTATCCTGGTGCGTCGCAAAAAGAAATAGAGAACAAGGGCTGCAAAAAAAGCACCGATACCTCCGTTATTAAACAAGGTGTTGAGTTGTTCCGTCACAATCCCACCCTGGTTCATGTGAATCTCCAGATCGAAGCCGTTGAGTGCCGGATTTTTTTTAATTCTCTCCACTTCGGCTACGATTCGATCGCAAACTTCAATAGTGTTGGCTTCGCTTTCCTTGACCACCGTGACCATCATTGCATTCTTCCCGTTTACCCTTGCTTTGAAGCGCCTTTCCTCCGGTTCATACTTCAGAACGGCAATATCCTTCAGGATTACATTGGTGCTGATCGGTAGATTTTGAAGCTCATCCATTGTCTGAAATCTGTTGGAGGATTTTAAGAGGAATTTTTTGCCTCCATTCCGGACATTACCGCTGGCCAGGGAGAAGTTATCACCCTGCATTTGACGAGAAAGTTGATAGATGTTCAGGCCGTATGCCTCAGTGCGGTCCTTGTCTACCTCTATAATGATCTCCTTCTCTTTCAGACCTTTCGTATCGATATTAGCTACGCCATCGATACGTGAGAGAGGCATGATGATATGCTTGTTGACTAAGTCGTAAAGATCGCCGTCGGTCTCATAGGCAACGCCAATCATGCAAACCGGAATGCCCGACATATCCATTTTTTGGACATATGCATGTTCGACATCGTCAGGAAACCGTAGCTTGGCACGTTCCAAACGATCCCGCACTTCGCGGTAGGCGATGTCCATGTCTGTTCCCTGTTTGAAGCCCAGGTTAACATATGCGCCTCCTGAGGTGCATGAGGAGCTTATTGAGTCCAAGCCTCGGACCGTGCTTAATTCTTCCTCAAGCGGCAACGCGAGTTTCTCCATCACCTCCTGGGGTACCGCGGCATTCCACGGCACACGCACCGAAAGTGAACTCCCCTCAAACCCTTTGGGAAAGAGCTCTAGTTTGAGTCTGTTCGTGGCAATCAGGCCGACGATGATAATTGTAAGAAATAGAACAAACATAGTAACCCTTCGATTGAGGGACAATCGGGTAATCTGGGTCGCTAGTTTGTTAGATTCCATTTATTTTAACACTTGGTCAACTGGTGAAAGTTAACTGGCAGGTGTTGCTTTAGGCGAACTATCAAAAACAGTCGCTAAGATATTTCGCAATGCCTTTTGAGAATCATCGATCAGGGTGTAAAAAACGGGAACAGCTAGAAGAGTAAAAAGGGTTGCGGAGGCCATTCCACCAATTAGCATAAAACCGAAACTCTTAAAACTCATCCCCATTTCGCTCTCAGAAGCCAATGTCAGTGGGATCATCCCAAAGATGGTCGTCAAGGCAGTCATGATGATAGGCCGAAAACGATGCTTTGTTGCGAGTAGCAAGGCCTCCGTACGCTCCATGCCGGTTTTGCGAAGACGGTTGACATAGTCAATGAGAACGATTCCATTATTAACTACAATGCCCAAAAGAAGAATTGCACCAACGATTCCCATCTGATCCATGGTGGTTCCAGTGTACGATCGAAACCCGGGGATACCGTAATGCATCCATACCGCGCCAATAGCCGCCAAAGGGATCGTGAGCACTATTGATAATGGCATCAGCATGCTTTCGAACAGAAATGCAATGAGCATATAAATAAAAACAATCGAAAGTCCAAGGGCAATAAGACTGGTGTCCACCTCGTCATCATCAAAAGTGAGTTTGATCTCACGGAAAGAAACACCCTCAGGTAGGTCGATGTTTCTCTGAGCGTTGTAAATGGCTCGACGGGCTTCTTTTTCCTCGCCGCTCTTGAGTTTCATTCCGATGTAGGTGCTCACTTTTTTATCGTGTCGACGAATGTATGTTTCGCTCTTAAGCATGGCCGGCGTGGTGATCGATCCTATCGAGCTATAACGTCCGTCATCGGCTCGAACGAGAAAGTTGTTTAAATCGTCGAGTTCTGCTCGATCTTCTTCACTAAATCGCATGCGGACAGGAATTTGCCTTCCTTTCCCATTAAACTTGGGCAGTGAACTTCCACGAATGGCGCTGCTGACCACCCCGGCGATCGAGTCGGGATTGATGCCGATAGAGCTGGCGAGATCGCGATCTACGATCAAGGCTATCTCATTTGGGGCTTCGTCGGAATCTTTGTCCATCAATGAAATTACGCCGGGCAGTGCTTCGAATGTTGGTTTAAGGTTTTCCGCGACGGATTCAAGCAGTTGAGGGTCATCGCCAACCAATCGGAGAAATTGCTCTGATTTTTTGTCGTTTCGCACCTCGCCTCGATCCTGTCCGCTGTAGTAGACTCGCAAGCCGGGAATCTCAGGGAATATGTTATATAATTGTTCCGCAACTTCCTCCCGTGGGGTTTGGCTGCTTCTCGTTTCTGAAAAATTTCCTTCGAATGATCCGGAGTGCTTGGAGTAGCGAATTGAGTAGCTGCTAATTCCATATTCAACCTTGTTGGTTTCAACAATATTTTCGATCGTTTCAAAATAGCTGTCACGTTCTTCGAGTGTAAATTGATCAGGAAATCGAAAGGACATATTAAACTCTTCGATTTGTTCATCTCGACGGCCTGAAAAGTCTACTTCTTCGAAAGCGTAGAAATAAGTAGTGGACAATAGGACAATCAAAATAAAGGCCAAATCAAGCCGGCGCCTTAAAAAGTAGCCAAGCGTTCTGTTATACCAAAGGTTAAATCTGGTGAATGTCATTTGGTAAACATTAAATAGTAATGTCTTGATGGAATGGTCCGACCTGATGTCTTGTTGCTTGGATCTTGATGGAAGGGTGATATAGACGCAGATAGGAATAAATATAATCGCGGTGCCAAGCGAGGCGAGCAATGCTGAAACCACCGGCAATGCGAGGCGATAAAGCATAAACCGCATTTCGCCATCAATCAGCAGGGAAGGGAGAAAAACGATGATGGTAGTGAGTGTCGCTGTTATTACCGCAAGGCTGATTTCGCCAACGCCTCTGATGCAGGCATCACTTCTGGACATTCCATTTTGGTGATGACGATAAATATTTTCAGCGACAACAACTGAATTGTCTACAAGTAGGCCAACGCAGATCACCAAGCCGAGGATGGTTGTTGTGTTAAGGCTCTCACCGGCAAAAAACATCATCATCATTGAAATTAGTAAACATAGAGGTATGGCTAGGGAGATAATCGCCGTCATTCGAAATTGGCGGAGGAAAAAAAACAGGACTAATGCGGCGAGTATTGCGCCTATCATCCCGTTGTTGCGAAGCGTCTTGAGTCGGCCTTTGATGATATCGCCGTAGTTACGATAGAGCTTGATCTTGTAGTTTGATAATGCCGGATTGTTTTTCATCTTTTGTACCGTTGCGGCAACCATTTCACTTACATCCACTGTATTGGCCTCACTCTCTTTTCTAATTGAAACAGTTGCTGACGCTTTACCGTTCCATCGTTCCGTGTGGTGGTGTGGATCCTCAACCTCGTACTTTAAAGTGGCAATGTCCTTGAGTTCAACCGTCTCATTTATTGGTATATTCCTCAGCTCATCCATTGTATGGAATGTGCTTGATGATTTAAGGAGATATTTCTTGCCTCCATCCCGAACGCTGCCGCTGGACATGGTGAAGTTATCCCCCCGCAACCTGCGGGAGAGACGGTGGATGCTCAGCCCATAAGCCTCGGCTCGGTCTTTGTCGACCTCAATTTGAATCTCCTTCTGGCGTATGCCGATATCGACATCGGCTACACCATCGATACGCTGAAGTGGTTTTATGATATGCTTTTCAATTACAGCATAGTGGTCAGCATCAGCATCGTAACCGATGACCATTCTGCCCACTGTGGTGCTTGTCCCTCCTCCACGTTTGCTAATCCTGTAAGGATTAGTTCCTTCAGGGAACCTGAGTGAAGCTCTCTCCATTCGATCACGCACTTCACGGTAGGCCACATCCATGTCGGTGCCCCTCTTGAACCTCAAATTTACACGTGCGGAGGTTTGTGAGCAGGTGGTGTCCATGGAGTCGATACCGCGAACAGTGCTTAGTTCTTCCTCCATCGGGAGGCCCAGTTTTTCCATCGACTCTTGTGCAACACCTGAGCTCCAGCCGGTGCGGATTTCCATCGAATGGCCTTCCTGTCCCTTGGGGTACATTTCAACAGGGAGGCGGCTGGTGGCGATGAGACCGACCGCGAGAATGCTTAGGAACAGGACAAACACAGTGACCCTCCGACTGAGGGACAGTCGGGTTATTCGAGTCGTAAGTTCGTGCGTTTCCATTTAGTCAGAGGTTGATTTCTGAGGGCTAAATCACGTTGCACCTATTGTTGCAGTTGCGCAATTTACCATAAAGAATGTTTAGTCGTTAAATCTTAGTTTTAAAGGCAGTTATTTACTTACTAGTTTTTGAGTGGTTCCGTGGTCGAAGACGGTAGCCAAAGTGTTGCGCAAGGCGATTTGGGCATCGTCAATCAGCGTGTAAAAGACGGGCACCGCCAGAAGCGTGAAGAGGGTGGCACATGTCATTCCCCCAATGAGCGTGTATCCAAAGCTTTGATAATTTACGCCCATTTCATTGGATGAGCTAAAGGTCAGTGGAATCATCCCACAGATCGTGGTCATGGCGGTCATAAACACAGGCCTAAAACGAACTCGTGATGCCTCCAACATGGCAGCTGTTCTTTCCATGCCGGATTGCCGTAACTGGTTGGCATAGTTCACTAGAACGATTCCATTATTTACCACAATGCCGACAAGTAGTATGGCGCCGACCAGCCCCATTCTGTCCATGCTTGTTTGGGTAAGGTAATGAATCCATATTGAACCCATGGCTGCCAATGGGATTGTTAAGATAATGGATAGAGGCAGGAGCATGCTTTCAAAAAGAAAAGCAATGAGCATGTAGATAAAGAGAATCGCGATATAAACAACGAATTCTCCGTTTTCCTGGTCCTTGCCATCAAAGGATTTCCTGATTTCACCGAATGAAACGCCTTCAGGTAAATCAATGTTTTGAGTTGCATTGTGTATATTGGCCTTCGCTATTTTCTCCTGACCCTGTTTGAGTTTCATTCCAAAGGTGTAACTAAGCTTCCTGTTTGTTCGTCTTATGTAATCTTCACTCTTTAACATTGTAGGTCTGGTTATTGTCCCGATAGAACTAAATCGGCCATCTTCGGTGGGGATGAGCATGTTGTTCAAATCATCCAGTTGGGCACGGTCCTCCTCGCCGAGCCTCAAGCGAACCGGAATTTGGCGTCCCTTACTATTAAATCTTGGAAGATCGCTGCCGCGCACTGCGGTGCTTATTGTCCCAGCCACGACTGAGGGATTAACACCAATGGAGTTGGCGCGATCTCGGTTGATGATCAGTGCCATTTCATTTGGCCCCTCATCGTCGTCTTTATTTTCCAAGGAAAGCACACCCGGCAGCTTTTCAAACTGCGGCCTTAGGCTTTCGGCAACGGTCTGAAGCAATGTAGGATCATCACCAATTAATCGGACGTATTGCCTAGATTTATGGTTATTTCGCTCCTCTCCTCCATTCATGCCTCTGTAGTGGATTCTCACCCCAGGTACTTCAGGGAAGTTCTTATAAACCTCCTCTGCGGCTTCTTCAGTTGAAAATTTACTGACACGGTCATAAGAAAAATGCCCCTCGAACTCTGCATACCACGGTGAGAAATGAGCTTCGTATGATTTTATCCCTAGTTCTCCCTTCCTTTCTTCAACGTATTTTTCGATCCGCTTTATATATGCGCTACGCTCTTCGGTTGTATATCGGTCCGGAAAGTCAATGTTGATCTCGAATTCATTCCTCTGGTTATTCATGTCATCCGAAAACTCTATATTTTTATATCCAAAATTGTAGGAGATTGTAAACAATACGATTAGGGTGACAGTGAGGTCGAGTCTTCGGTTAAGGTAGTAGCCTAGTGCGCGGTTATACCAAAGGTTGAATTTTTCGAAACTCACACTGTATATTTTAGCAAGGGGTGTGCAGATAAACTCAGTCACCGCAGTGAAGAATTTGGTTTTACCCATTGCTGAGTAGGACAAGGTTAGATGGACGCAGAGTGGAATAAAAACCAAGGCGACGACCAGGGAGGCAAGGAGCGCAGACATGACAGGCAGAGCCAAGCCGGTAAGCGCGAAACGCATGCCTCCATCAATAAATAGCATGGGGACAAAAACAATCATGGTTGTCAGGGTTGCAGTAGTTATTGCCAAACCAATCTCATTGACACCTTTAATACAGGCATCGCGTCTGGACATGCCGTTGTTAAATTGGCGTTGAATGTTTTCTGCAACCACCACTGAATTATCCACAAGCAGCCCAATGCAAATCATCAACCCCACCATGTTAAAGGCATTCAGGCTATGGTCCGCGAAGTACATGGAGGTTAACGAAATCAACAAACAGAGTGGGATTGCCATTGCAATGATCAGCGTCATTCGAAAACGACGCAGGAAAAAGAACAAGACAACTGCGGCAAAAAAGGCGCCGTACAAACCGTTATTAACAAGGTGATTTAATCGTTTGTATATATCATTGCCCTGATTGCGGTAAACACGGAGTTTATATCCGCTCAATGCCGGGTTGGCGTTGATTTTTTCAACTTGATGCATGACTCTCCGGCTTACCTCAACGGTGTTTGCTTCACTTTCCTTATTGACGTGAATGCCGTAGGACTCATTTCCGTTATACCGGAAAAAGCGGTCGTCCATATCTGGTTCGTATTTTATTTCTGCGATATCCTTGAGGGACACATTTTCGTTTATAGGTATATTTTTTATTTCGTCAAAGGTATGAAATGAACTGGTAGACTTGAGAACATATTTTTTGCCTCCGTCAATTACCGTTCCACTAGCCAACGTGAAATTGTCCCCTCGCAAGCGCCTTGATAGGTTTTCCAGATTAAGGCCGTAGGCTTCTGCGCGGTCTTTATCAACTTCAATCATTATTTCCTTTTCCTCAATGTGAAACTCCACATCTGCAACCCCGTCAATCCGCATAAGCGGGGCAATAACATTTTTGTTAATCAAATTATAATCAGGCACGTGCTGTTTAGAGCCGATCGTCATCCTGACAATTGGCTCCGGTTCTGAGTCGCGTTTGTAGAGTCGTGGTTTTTCTGTTCCCTCTGGGAAGCGCACCCTGGCTCGTTCCATGCGATCACGCACTTCACGATAGGCTACATCCATGTCGGTTCCCTGCTTGAATCTCAAGTCCACCGAGGCAGAACCTGAGCTGCAGCGCGTCGACATTGAGTCCAGGCCTCGAACGGTGCTGAGTTCCTCTTCCATGGGAATTCCGATTTTTTCCATGGATTCCAGGGGAACTCCGGATCTCCACGATGTTCTTACGTAGATTCCGTGGCCTTCCGCACCTTTGGGTTCCATTTCAAGATGGAGGCGATTGGTCGCAATAAGTCCAATTGCGAGAATGGTCAGGAACAAAACGAGCACAGTGACCTTTCGGCTGAGAGACAACCGAGTAATTTTGGCCGCCAAGTCGTTTGTTCCCATGGCTATTCTCCTTTGACTTTAAATAGCTGTTCACCTGCGAGGCCGAACAGGTAATAGATGGTTGGGATGACCAGTAACGTCAGGAAGGTTGATGTCAAAAGTCCGCAGATTACTGCGACCGCCATTGGTGTGCGGATTTCTGCCCCATCCCCCATGCCAAGCGCCATCGGCAAAAGGCCAAGCACGGTGGTAGCCGTTGTCATTAAAATGGGTCGAAGTCTGATGCAACCGGCCTGTACGATCGCTTCCTTTAAGGCCAAGCCGCGACTACGTAATGTGTTGGTATAATCCACCAAGACGATGGCATTGTTTACCACGATGCCGGCAAGCATGATCATCCCGAGAAACACCACCACCGAAAGGTTGATGCCAAGTATTTTCAGACCAAGCACGGTGCCGACGAAGGCCATCGGTATGGTGAACATGATAATGAGCGGTTGCACCATCGATTCGAACTGCGATGCCATGATCACGTAGACGAGAAAAAGACTCAAGCCAAGCGCGAGGTACAGGCTTGAGCGGCTGCGCTCCCATTCTTTGTTTTGTCCTGTAATAAAGAAGTCCATGTATCCGGGCCAATCAATCTCTTGGCCGAGGATTCGGTCTGCGGTTTCAACCGCCGATCCAAGTGATCTGACGCCAATATTTGCCTGCACCAAGGCAACGCGCTTACCGTCGATGCGCCGGATCTCGCTCGGCCCCTCGCCGACTGTAAGTTTTGCTATTGAGTTGAGCGGTATCGGTGTATCGCCGCCCGGATTGATGGTCAGTTTACCAACGTCGGCCACCTGCTCTCGATCTTTTTCGGCCAAGCGCACCACAATCGGCACGCGGCGGTCGCGGCGGTTGAATCTGGTGGCTTCCGAGCCCTTGACCATGTCGCGAACCTGATTTGCCACCGAGTTGAGGTTCAATCCGTGGCGGATGATCTGCTGACGGTCGTAGGTGATTTGCACTTCCGGTGCGCCGCTGCGGAGGGTTGGTTCCACATCAGCCAAGTCCGACTGCTTTGAAAGCAGGGCGGTGGCTTCGTCGGAATATAATTTTAACTCGGACAGTTCCTCACCATTTATCTGAACAACCACTGGTTTCTTCGAGCTAAACAAAACCGGGCGTGTTACACGTGTGGTGATATCTGGAACCTCCTGGAACATTGAACGCAGCCTGTCGACGACTACTTCCTCGGTTTGTTTGGGGTTCTGCGAAGGCTTGAGCAGTACCTTGAACCGGGTCGAGTGTTCGCCTTCATCGGATCGTTTCATGTTGGTGGTGTCGAAGCCGTACATCACCAATAGCGTATCAATTTTGCCCAGATCACTTATTCTCTCCCAAGCCTTCCTCGTAAACTTTTCGCTGAAAAAAAGTTCGGTGTCGACTGATGTCAGTGACTCAATAACCTCCTCTTGGCTTGGCATGTTAAGCCCCATGTCTTGGGTTATTGTGGAGAACTCTGACAGCAATTTCTCCAGCTTCAATCGCGCCTCTTTCTCTGTTTTTGAAGCGGTGCTGGATAAGTCCTCTTTCGCTTTTTCAATGGCTTCAATCTTTGACTTGATTTCCTTGTCTTTTAGAATGTCTTGTTCGACGCCGTCCAGGATTGAGACTGTCTGGTCAAGGGGTGTGCCAACCGGCAGGGCCACTTCAAAGGTAAACTCACTCTGATGCACTTCCGGTAGCAGCTCTGTTTCGAGTTGCCTGCCCACCCAGTAGGTCAAGGCAAAACAGGATGCCGTCAAAACGATCATTGTAGTGGGGCTGGCCAAGGCCCAGCGGATGAGTTTTGAATATAACCCTGTATGTGTGTCGATGGTTTCTTCCCCGGTTTTTGAAGCGCCTAAGGATTTTCCAAAGACCAGGGTAAGCAGGGAGCCTAACCGCTGGGTTAACTTGAGGAAAAATCGATAAGTAAAGAGACAGATAGCAGCGATTATTCGAATCGACCAAAGAAAGGATAGCCCGATCAATTCAAGCATGAACGAGATGGCTAAACGCAGGGCGAAATAGACTGTTGCAACCCATTGGAAAAAGAAGATCCCTTGATTGCGAGCAACGCTTTCGTTGAAAGCGCGAAATGATCCCCAAAGCTTGGCCAAACTTTGGTCGTCATGCGTGCTTTTTCCAAAGCCCCTGTCAATTGCGTCATCTCGGCCATGAAACCCCTTGATCAAGGCTATTAAGAATGGCCAAGCGCAAACTATTAACCAAACTTTGAAGGTTGTGTAGGCCAAATTTTTGTAAGAGATCTCTGCTTCAAATTGTGGATCTTCTGCCGCAGAAACCATCCACGAGGAGTATCCAAGCACCAGTCCAATCATCACGACTAGTAGAATAACAAGCGGTAGGATGACCCGTAGCCACAATGTCGACAGGCTGATGCGTCCTTCGATCGAGCCGAGGGCGTGCGATACCATGCCAACGCCGGCCTGCAGCTTTAATCCGGCCCGGCTTGCGAGCATTGGGATGAATAATACCGCCACGATTAACGAGGCTATGAGCGATGTGACCACTGTCAGGCCAAGATCGCTAAAGACCTGTCCGGCAAGGCCCTCTACAAACACCATTGGAAAAAACACACAGATCGATGTCAGGGTTGAGGCAATGACAGCGCCACGAACCTCCGTCGTGCCACGAATGGCGGCCGCACGGATCGAGTCCCCCTCTTGGCGACAGCGGTAGATGGATTCAAGTACCACGATCGATGAGTCAACCAGCATGCCGATACCCATCGCAAGGCCGCCAAGCGACATGATGTTAAGTGACACCTCAAGAATGTTTAGAGGGGCAAATGTCACCAATATTGAGATAGGGATACTGACAGCAATGATTGCAGTGGTACGGACGTCTCGCAAAAACCCCAGTAAAACTATTATGGCAAGAATACCGCCGAAGATCGCAGTGTTCCTTACCTCCTTGATGCTATTGTCTATGAAGATTGAGCGGTCAGCGACGACCCGTAAGTACGCATCCTCTTCCGCACGCAGTTTGCCTGCCAAGGTCGAACGACTGGACCCAGAGATTTCACCAACAAGTTCGTTTACGAATTTGGCCACTTCCACCATGTTGGCGTCGGCTTCCTTGTAGATGTCGATCTGTACGCTCTCTCGCCCATCGGTGTGGGTGAGCATCTCGCGGTCGCGTTGGCCG
This sequence comes from Verrucomicrobiota bacterium, assembly GCA_030747575.1. Taxonomy (GTDB): domain Bacteria; phylum Verrucomicrobiota; class Verrucomicrobiia; order Limisphaerales; family UBA1096; genus UBA1096. The sequence continues at coordinate 13,850 of JASLKI010000281.1, forward strand.
TAGACAACTTGGCCAAGATCCTTCACGCGAATCTCGCGGCCCTCACGACGGAACACAATCGTGTCCTCGATCTCCTCGAGGGTCTGGTACTCGTTGATGGTGCGGATCATGTATTCCGCGCCGCCCTCGCGGATACGGCCACCGGCGGCGTTGATGTTCTCCGCGCGCAACCGGCTGAGCACCTGGCTAATAGAGAGGTTCACCCGCTGCAGCTTGGCCTCGTCGATCAACACGTGAATTTCCTCCTCCAGTCCACCGCGGACTCGCGCTGCCGCGACCCCCTTGATCGGTTCAATTTGGCGTTTGACCTGCAGCTCAGCGATTCGCCTCAGGCGCCGCAAACCTTCGTCACCTTTGTACTTAACGCTTAGACTGGAACCGGAAAGACTCAGTTCCATTACCGGGTCAAGCGATGGGTCGTAATGCAGAAGCAGCGGTTTCTCCGCTTCGCGGGGCATGTAAACGAGATCGAGTTTTTCGAGAGTATTTTGAATCGCATCGACCATTGATGTGCCCCAGACAAACTCCAAAATCACGTCGCTGACCCCTGCCCGGCTGATGCTGCTGATTTCGTTCAATCCGCTGACAACACCGAGCGTCTCCTCAATCCGGCGGCTGATGTCATTCTCGACTTCCTCCGGTGCCGCGCCGGGGTACTCTGTACGGACAGTGAGGGTGGGGTAGCTCATTTCCGGCATCAGCGTGACTGGCAATTGGCCAAGCGAGAAGTAGCCAAAGACCACTGCGGCCAAAAATACCATCAGCACTGCGACTGGTCGGTCGGTGGTAAAGTTGGGATTGCGATGCGGGGACTCCATGCCGATGCGGAAGGCGCTAAACTACGTCCCGCTCTTGCTGGTGACTGAGGCGTTGGTTCCAGTAGCTGTAGGAGCGTTGGTACTGACGGTGGCCGGATCGGGATCTCCTACCTCGCGAATTATAGAATTCTCCTTCAAGCCAGACTGACCAGCGACAACAACTTTTTCACCAACAGAGAATCCATCGGTTGGCTCGATATGAACCTTGTCCGCATTCTCAGGCAGGACCAGTTGGCGCTTTACACGTTTTACGCCGTTGGTGTCATTATGCAATTTGAAGGCAAAGGTTTGGTCGTTGTCGTAAACGATCGATTTTTTCGGGATCAAAAGAGCTTCCTGTTTGGTGTCCAGCACCAGTTCCACGTCCACCCACATGCCGGGGCGTAATGCGCCGAGTTTCTTCACGCCGACGGTGACCTTAATCGTCCCAGCACGAGCCTCGACGATGGGCGAGATGCGTTTTACATATCCACCAAAAACAGTATCGCCAAGCGTGTTGGATATCAGCCGTGCTGCAATGTCAGGTTTTAGTTGTGGAAGGTATTGCTCAGGCACATGAATGACCGCCACCGTCGAGTCGAAATCGATTATCTCAAAGATCTTCCGCCCGCTGCCGACTTGATCACCGACCTTCACGTCGCGAAGGGTGATCGTTCCCTTGATTGGCGCCCGCACCTCGGTGTACTCGAATTGTCGCTTGGCCTCCTCGAATGCCAGCCGGCGTTGGGTGAGGGAAAACTTTGCATTCCGGTACTCCTGTTCGCTGATCAGGTTGTCTCCGTACAGGGACTCATGCCGGTCGAAGTCGATTTGTTCCTTGTCGAACTGGCTCTTGGCTTGGTCGAAATCGTTTTTCTGCTTGTCGCTCTCGAGTCGTAGCAGCACCTGGTTTTTTTCTACTTTGTCCCCTTCCTCGACGAGCAGTTCGATGGCCGGGTTGGACGTGCGGGCGGAGACTTCGACCTGCGCCTCCGCCTCGAGTGGCGCGGAGCGCTCGAGGATCGCCTCGATCATCCCCCTCTTCACTTCGGCCAGTTCCACCAATACTGCCTTTTCAGTTGGCGGTTTATCTGAATTCTTGCCTGAGTACTGCTTACCTTTTTCGGCCCAGTTGCTTTTGCCGCACCCGGCTAAGGCCAACGCAAAGCCAAGCAGGGTCAGGGCTTGATATGGATTCCAATTGATATTTCTCATTAATGAACGCTAAATCAGAACTACTACATCATTTGCTTGAAAATGGTTACAAAAAAGTTTTTGTGACTGCCTGATAGGTGGGTATTGGCCAGACGCAAATCTGGGAACCTGATTGTGGACCAAGTACCGTGCTCGTCAACAGTAATACTGCGTTTTCAAAGGTGTTATTCAAATGCGATCAAATAAATGATCAGTGTTAGGCCTAGCGCGATGCGATACCAGCCGAACGCCACGAACGTATGCGTCTCGATGTAGCGCAACAGCCATCGAACTGACACAAAGGCGGTAATGGCCGAGACTCCCGTGGCCAGGATCAACTGTCCCCAATCCTCCGATACCGACTCGGCTCGCACAGCCTGGAATACCTTGTAAGCACCGGCTGCCAGCAGCGTCGGCACGCCGAGCAGGAACGTGAACTCGATTGCCGGCACACGCCGCAGGCCCATCAACAGTGCAATGAGAACCGTCGCCCCCGAGCGCGAAGTGCCGGGGAATACCGCCGCCAGCAACTGGCCGAAGCCAACCGCGATCGCGATGGCCCAAGTGACCTTGGCCAAGCTTGCCCGGTCGCCGATTTTCTTTTCGACCACGACAAACAGCACACCGCCGACGAGCAGCGCCACCGCCACCGGCAGCACATCTTCCGGCAACTCGAAGCCAAGCTTGTCGATGAGCAGCCCGCCGACGCCTGTGATGACGAACGCGACGAGCAACTTGGCCAAGTAGTCGCGCGCTTCCGGTTCGCGCCAGCGGAGGGTGAGTTGTTTGACGCGGTCGGTGAAGTTGAACAGCACCGCGATTACCGCACCGCTCTGGATGGCGATGTTGAAAAGATCCGTCTGCTTCTCTAGCCATCCAAGTTGCTGCGGCACCAACAAATGGCCCGTCGAGGAGACGGGGAGAAACTCGGTGATCCCCTCGATGATCCCGAGGAGGATCGATGTCAGCCAATTCGGCACGCCGGTTGTTTGAACCCAACGCTTGGCTAAGCGCAAGGAGTTTCAGTGAGCGGCCGGCTGAGCGGAGCGTTTACGGATCACCGCTTACTGCCGCCGGCTCACTTACTTGATTTGGTCCCAGATCGGCTCCAAGTCCGGATCCATCAGCGCCACTTCGCGGATTTTTCCAGGGTCGCCGACTTCTTCCGCTGCCTGGAACCAGTGCATCGCCAGCACCAAGTCGCCGAATTGGCAGGCGTAGCAGGAGAGGTTGTAGGGGATGGCCTCGTTTTCCGGGAACCGTTTCCGCATCGGCTTGAGCAGGTCGAGCGCCTCCTGCCCGCGCTTGAGGTAGAACATCGCATTGGCTTGGTTGATCCAGCCGGAGGGATCGTCCGGGTTAAGCTTCGCCATCACGCCGCCGATTTCCGCGCAGCGCTCCCAGTCCTTGTTGCGGGCGTGGATGTGCCATTCGAGGTGCAGCACTTCGTGGTGTCCTCGATGCTCTGCCGACACCTTGGCCAAGTCGGCCAGGGCCTCGCCAGGGTTGCCGAGTTGCAGCCAGCCGGTGGCTGATGAGAGGTGCAGGCTGTCCGGTGGCGGAATGTCTGTTGGTAAGTCGCCGTTCATTCCCCCGTTGGCTCCTCTGTGAACGCCTTCACGGACATGACGCCCGCCGCCTTGGCCGCATCCATCAACTTGACTATTTGCCCCCACGGCGCATCGGTGTCGGCCCGGATCGAGAGTTCCAATTCAGGGTTGTCGGCGGTGCGCTGTTTCAACTCGACCTCGAGGTCGGCGACCACCACGGCGCTGGTTCCAAAAAAGAAGTGAGGCGGCTCCTTGGCCACGGTGACGATGAGGCTGTCGTTCACGGCCGGCGCGGCCTTGGCCTGCGACGACTCCGGCAGGACAAGCTTCACGGCGGCTTGGTTCTTGAACGTCGTTGATACCACCATGAAAATGAGCACGACCAGCAGCACGTCAATCAACGCCACGATGATGACGATGGGGGGCTTTCGTTTTTTGCGCGGGAGAAATCGCATGGGCGGCGGGGGCGTTTATTTCCCCGGCTTGACCGGGTATTGTCGACGAAGGAACTTGTCGAGCAGCGTCTCCATCTCGATGGCGAATGTCTCGACCCGCTTGCTGTAAATGCTCCACGCAACGAGCGATGGGACGGCGATACTAAGGCCCGAAAGGGTGGCGTAAAGGGCGGTGGAAATGCCGGTGGCAAACTCGGCCGTGTAACCTTGATCCGAGGTCATTCCGCCGAAAATCTCGATCAACCCGAACACTGTACCGATCAGGCCGAGCAGCGGGGCAATGCCGGTGATGATCTCGAGCACCACCAGTCCGCGTTCCATCTGGCTGACTTCGTGCCGGGCGCGGGTCTGCAGTGCCTCCACATTGTCCGGCTTGGCCCACTCGAGGTGCTCGATGGCGGCCGTGGTCAGGCGCGACAGCGGTGTGTGTTCGTGTTGCTGGCAGAACCGTAGCAGGGTGTTCACATCGCTACGCGTCTGACAATGCTCCAGGCTGTCGGTCAGCTGCTGGGGGATGATGGAGTTGCGGCGCAGGGCGATACCCCGCTCGATGATGAATGCGAGGCTGATCACCGAGGTGACTCCGAGTAAAAAAAAGATTAATATGTCCATACAATAAAACGGGAAAACCTGACGGCGCCGCAGGGCGGTGGATTCAATCGGTAATCGACCACCCGAAGCAAGCCGAAACCGGAGCGGTCAGTCGTCGAACCACTCGTCCCCGGGGTCGAACGCTGGGATGGGGATGTTGATAATCTTCAGCCGGCCCACCGCGCGGTGACGGCAGCCGGGCTTTATGTAAACGGCGGTCATGGGCCTGAGCGGTACCCGGTCGCCGTCCAGTTCCATGTGCCCTTCGCCCTCGAGGACGAGGTAAATTTCTGTCATCTGCTTGTGGTAATGGACGGCTGAGTCGCGCTTGATATTGACCTCGTGGAGGCTGGCCACCGCGTTCGGTTCGCCGACAAAGGCGCGCTTGGCCAAGCCGCAGGGGCAGGGGGTTGGCTCGACTTCATCCAGTTGCTCGATCAAATAATTTGCCATGACACCGAAGAGTTTGGGCTTCAAATACTTGCGCTGCAAGGAACTTGGTCGTTTGGGGCTGATGAGAAAAAAACACTACAAATTGTGGTGAAAAAACTTGATGCCCCAACAAATTGTGGTAACACTCGTCTCGTTGCCCAGCTCGACCGAGCTTTTAAGGGTGGTTGATTGAGTGATATCGCCCCCAAGCACGGTTATTTTGCCCCAAACACCAGTAGACGCCTGACAACCCATGATCGACGCAAACGACCCGTTGACCGCGCCCACTGCCCGCACCCCTCGCCGCTCCACTTCTCCAAAAGTGACGACTCCGAAAAGGGGCGGCTTGGCTAAGGGCAAACAGCGTTCCGGCATCAAGGTCGAGCGGGTGTTCAGCGATGCCAAGCGAAATCCCTACGATGAAATCGAGTGGGATACCCGCACGGCGGAGATTACCGACGAGAGCGGCAAGATCATTTTCAAGCAGGAAGACGTTGAGGTGCCCAAGAACTGGTCGCAGCTTGCGACCAAGGTCGTCGTCTCGAAGTATTTCTTTGGCCAGCAGGGCACGCCGGAGCGGGAGACGTCCGTTCGCCAACTGATCCATCGCGTGGCCCGCACCATCGCGGACTGGGGCGTCAACGACGGTTACTTCAGCAGGAAGGATGGCGAGGTTTTTTACGAGGAATTGTCGTGGCTCTGCCTGAACCAGTATGGTGCCTTCAACTCGCCGGTATGGTTCAACGTCGGGCTGCATCACGAGTATGGCGTGGGCAATGACTCGGCGAAGGGCAACTGGTATTACGATGATACGATTGGTCATGCAAAGCGCGCCACGTCGCAATACGAGTACCCGCAGGGCAGCGCCTGTTTCATCCAGTCGGTTGATGACGACTTGGAGTCGATCCTCAAGTTGGCGCACAGTGAGGGGATGCTCTTCAAGTTTGGCTCCGGCACAGGCACCGACCTGACGCCGATCCGGTCCAAGCGCGAGGCAATCAGTGGCGGTGGAATCCCGAGTGGTCCGATGTCGTTCCTCCGGGTTTATGACCAGGTGGCCAACGTGGTTCGTTCCGGCGGCAAGACTCGACGTGCCGCCAAGATGAACACCATCCGCGACTGGCACGGCGATATTGAGGAATTCATCGACGCCAAGCAGCTTGAGGAGAAAAAAGCGTGGGCATTGATCGAGCAGGGCTACGACGGCTCGTACAACGGCGACGCCTACGGCAGCGTCATGTACCAAAACGAGAACCTCTCAGTGCGCGTCAGCGACGAGTTCATGCAGTCCTCACAGGATGGCGGCGATTGGTGGACGCGCGCTGTGACCACCGGCGAGAAACTTGAAAAGAAAGATGCCACAGGGCTGTTGAATAAAATCTCCGAGGGGACGTGGGTGTGCGGCGACCCCGGCCTCCAGTACGATGGCGCGATCCAAAAGTGGCACACCTGCAGCGGCACCGAGCCGATTCACTCGACCAACCCCTGCTCCGAGTACGTGTTCATCAACAACACCGCCTGCAATCTGGCCTCGCTGAACCTGATGCGTTTCAAGCTCGAGGACGGCGTGTTCGACATCGACCGCTTTAAGGCGGCGGTGCGCATTTTCATCACGGCGCAGGAGATTCTCGTCGACAACGCCAGTTACCCGACCCAGCCGATCGCCGAGAACTCGCACATTTTCCGCACGCTTGGCCTCGGCTTCGCCAACTTGGGCTCGCTGGTCATGAGCTACGGGCTGCCGTACGACTCGAACGAGGGCCGCGCCCTGGCCGGTGCGATCACGTCGATCATGACCGGCCATTCGTACGAGCAATCGGCGGAGTTAGCCGGCGTGAAAGGCGCGTTCGCCGGTTATCGCGATGCCAGTTGCAATCACGTGGCCAAGCCGTTGGCCAAAGACAACGTCGAGTCGATGCGCGGCGTTATGAAATTGCACCACGCCGCCGTGGAGGACATCCAGCCAAGCGAGAATTTTGGATACCTGAAAGACGCCGCCCGCGATTGTTGGCAGGCGGCCTTGTCTAAGGGCGACCAAAACGGCTACCGCAATGCTCAGGTCACCGTGCTGGCGCCGACCGGCACGATCGCATTCCTGATGGACTGCGACACGACCGGCATTGAGCCGGACATCGCGTTGGTGAAGTACAAGCTGCTCGCCGGCGGCGGGACGCTGAAGATCGTGAACCGGACCGTGCCCGACGCATTGGCGCGGCTGGGCTACTCGGCGGACGAGGTGAAAAACATCGTCGCCCACATTGAAGAATTTGACTCCATCGAGGACGTCAAGGAGGACGGGGAAACTCGTAGAAGCGGGCTCAAGCCCGAACATCTGGATGTGTTCGATTGCGCGTTCAAGCCGTTCCGCGGCGAGCGCAGCATTCACTACATGGCACATCTGAAGATGATGGCCGCTGCCCAACCGTTTATCAGCGGCGCCATATCCAAGACCGTCAATCTCCCCCGGGAGTGCTCGGTCTCGGATATAACCGACGCCTACACAGAGGCGTGGAAACTGGGACTCAAGTGTGTCGCGATTTATCGCGATGGCTCGAAGCGGTCCCAACCGCTCAACACCGCCAAGACCGGCGAGGGAACCGAAAGGGAACTCACCATCACGGCGGATGAGAGGATCAAGGAACTGGAGGATCAGTTGGTCGGTCTGCAAAAACAGATCGACCAACCTCTCCGCCGGCGCCTGCCCGAGACCCGCCAGGCGGTGACTCACAAATTTGACATCGCCGGCCACGAGGGCTACCTGACGATCGGCCTGTTCGAGGACGGCACACCCGGCGAGATGTTCATCACCATGGCCAAGGAGGGCTCGACCATCGGCGGCCTGATGGACAGCGTCGCCGCGCTGACGAGTGTCTCCCTGCAATACGGCGTGCCGCTCGTGGCGCTGGTGCGTAAGTTCAGCCATCAGCGGTTCGAGCCGTCCGGCTTCACCAAAAACCCGCAGATCCGCCGCGCCTCGTCGATCATCGACTACGTATTTCGCTGGATGGGCATCCAGTTCATCCCCGGTTACCTCGAGAAAACCGGGGGCGATACCAGCCAGCAGGAACTAAACATCCCCGGCCTCCAACAGGCCGAGGCCCAGCACGTCAACAAGCCGGTTGTTGAGTTGCCGGTGGCCAGCGGCGGAGACGGCGAATCGGTCGATCATGCGGCGGCGCATTCGCACAGCCACGACGCCTCGGCGATCAGCCAGTCGGTGGCGCACTTCATGGAGGACGCGCCGGCCTGCACGGCCTGTGGCCACCTCACCGTCCGCAACGGTGCCTGCTTCAAGTGCCTCAACTGCGGCGAGAGTTTGGGCTGCTCCTGAGCAACCGCTTGGCCAAGCGGGCGAGTTTGCGTTTGAACTGTTGGTAAAAAAACAATCAACGGAGAGCATGACAGAGACCAACGGGTTCAATCTGCAAAAACTGGTCAGCCAGTTTCAAATCGTGGCCGAGTTCGTGGAGGGTCACGCTTGGACCAAGGGCCACATCAACGACACCTATATTATAACCTGTCGGCAGGGCGGCACACCCATCCGCTACATCCTGCAGCGCGTCAACCATCACGTCTTTCCGTACCCCGAGCTGGTCATGCACAACGTCAAGCTGACGACCGAGCATCTCCGAAAAAAAATCGGCGAGGAAAACAGTCATGACCTGACGCGTCGGACCATGACGCTCGTGCCGACACGGGGTGGCGCGCCGTATTACCGCGATCGCGATGGGAACTGCTGGCGGGCATACGTATTCATCGAACGGGTCACATCGATGCATGTCGCCGTGCTGCCGGCTCAGGCTGGCCAGGTAGGGCGCGCGTTCGGTATGTTCCAAAAACGGCTTGCCGACCTATCGCCGGAGAAGGTGCAGGAAACCATTCCCGATTTTCACAACGGCCTGCTGCGGATAGAGGCGTTGGAAAAAGCCGTTGCCGCAGACAGCGCTGGGCGGGTTGCCGGAGCGCAGGCCGCGATTGATTTTTGTCGGCAACAACGCGACGTCGCCAGCCTGCTGCTCGAGGCCCACGAACGCGGCGACTTGCCGATGCGCATTACCCACAACGACACCAAGATCGACAACGTGCTGTTCGACTGCGACAGCGGCGAGGTGGTTTGCATCGTCGATCTCGACACAGTGATGCCGGGGCTGGTGCACTACGACTTTGGCGACATGATGCGCACGCTCACCAGCCCAGCCGACGAGGACGAGCGCAACTTGGCCAAGGTGACCATGCGGATGGAATATTTTGAGGAATTGGCCAATGGCTATCTCGCCGAGGCCGGTGAATTCCTGACCCAATCTGAGCGCGACCACCTCGCGATTTCCGGCAAAGTCATCACGCTCATTTTGGGTATCCGTTTCCTGACCGATCATCTCAACGGCGACACTTATTTTAGAGTGCATCGCGAGGGCCAAAACCTCGACCGCGCCCGCGTGCAGTTTAAGATGGTCGAATCGATGCTGGAGCAGGAAGAGGCGATGAAGTCGTTCATCGCCGCGCTCGGTTAATCCGCGTTGGCCAAGTGTGCTTCGGCTTGGCCAAGCGGCTTGGGGGAGGCGTTGCGCAATCGCGAAACGATCGGCGGCAGTTTTTTGAGCACCCAGTCCACGTCCGCTTTCGTGTTGTCCAGCCCAAGGCTGAATCGCAGCGAGCCTTTCGAGCGGGACAAAGGCACACCCATGGCCTGCAACACGTGGGACGGCTCGATGGAGCCGGTGGTGCAGGCCGATCCGCTCGAGGCGCAGATCCCCTCGCGGTCGAGCAGCAGCAGGATCGCCTCGGCCTCGACACCGTCAAACCCGATGTTCGTTGTGTTGGGCAGTCTAGGCTCGCCGCCGCCGTTCCGCACAGAGCTGCGAATTGTCTGCAGGATGCCCCGCTCGAGGCTGTCGCGCAGGGCGCGCACCCGCGTATTTTCGTCATCGATTTGCCCGAGCGCGAGTTCGGCGGCTTTGCCGAAGGCGACGATGTAGGCGACGTTCTCGGTGCCGCCGCGCTGGCCGCGCTCCTGGCCGCCTCCGATGATGTACGGCTCGAACGGCGCGCCTGGCTTCACGTACAGCAGGCCGATGCCCTTGGGCGCGCGCAGCTTGTGGGCGGAGAGGGAGAGGAAATCGACGCCGAGCGACCGCACGTCGATCGGGAGTTTGCCAGCGACCTGAATGGCGTCGGTGTGGAACAACACGCCTCGGCTGCGGCAGATCGCCGCGAGTTCCTCGACCGGGAACAACACGCCGGTTTCGTTGTTCGCCCACATGAGCGAGACGATCGCTGTGTCGGGCCTGATCGCATCCTGCAAATCGCAGAGGTCGATGCCACCGTCGAGGTCAACCGGCAGGAACGTTGTCTCGTAACCGCGCTTTTCGAGTTGTCCACAAAACTTGATGTTGGCTGTGTGCTCCACCACCGAGGTGATGACGTGCCGCTTGGTTGGGTTGCAATGAAGCGCACTTTGGATGGCGGCGTTGTTGCTCTCGGTGCCGCAACTGGTGAAGACGATGTTGCGCGGATCGGCGCCGATGAGCCTGGCCACTTGTTCGCGGGCCTCGGCGATCATGCGGGCCGGCGCGTTGGCGAGATCATACGCGCTCGACGGGTTGCCCCAATGCTCGGTGAGGCACGGCAACATCGCCTCGACGACCTCGGGCGCGACCCGCGTCGTGGCGTTGTTGTCGAGATAAACCAGTCGTTCGTTGCTCATCGGCTTGGCCAAGCGTTAGGCCCCTCAGACGTTGAATTTAAACAGCATCACGTCGCCTTCTTGCACGACGTATTCCTTGCCTTCCATTCGGTAAACACCCTTCTCGCGGGCAGCAGCAATCGAGCCACACGCGGTCAAGTCGGCGTACGATACGGTCTCTGCCTTGATGAAGCCACGCTCAAAATCGCCGTGAATCACGCCGGCCGCCTTGGGCGCGGTGTCGCCGATGTTAATCGTCCAGGCGCGCGTCTCCTTTTCGCCGGTGGTGAAGTAGGTTTGCAGGCCAAGCAGCGAGTATGACTTGTGGATCAACTGCCCGGCGCCGCTCTCGGCCACGCCCATTTCGGCGAGAAACTCATCCGCCTCTCCCTCAGGCAGATCCGCTAGCTCGCTCTCGATCTGTGCGCTGATTGCCACTGTTTCGCAGCCGTGATGCTCGGTTGCATACCCGCGCACCTTGGCCAAGTGCGGGTGGGTGTCGGCATCCGCCAACTCAGTGTCCTTGAGGTTCGCGGCGAACAGCGTCGGCTTGGCCGAGAGCAGAAAAAGCCGCTTTGCCAAGGCGGCCTCGTCGTCGCTCAACTCGAAGGTGATCGCCGGTTTACCCTCGCCAAGATGCGGCTCGACCTTGTCAATGACCGCCACCAGCGCCGCCGCCTCCTTGTCGCCGCGCTTGGCTTCCTTGTTCAGCTTGTCGCGCCGCCGCTGCACCGCCTCGAGGTCGGCGAGGATCAGCTCGGTGGAAATCGTCTCGATGTCGCGTACCGGATCGATGCTGCCCTCGACGTGATGAATGTCATCGTCCTCGAAGCAGCGAATCACGTGCACGATGGCGTCCACCTCGCGGATGTGGCTCAAGAACTGGTTGCCCAGCCCTTCGCCGGCGGAGGCACCCTTCACTAGCCCAGCGATGTCAACGAACTCGACGGAGGCCGGGATCAACTCCGCCGAGCCGGAGATTTTCGAGAGAACTTCGAGCCGGGCGTCCGGCACGTTCACGACGCCGACGTTAGGGTCGATGGTGCAGAACGGATAGTTCGCCGATTCCGCCTTGCGGGTGCGGGTGACGGCGTTGAACAGGGTGGACTTGCCGACATTGGGCAGACCGACGATTCCGGCTTTCAGCATAAATTAATCTTCACTTGTTGTGGCAACGATCTGTTGCATTTTGTTTTTCAACTCCTCGAGGCCAAGGTCGAACGCGGCGGAGATTTCCACAATATCCACTTGGCCAAGCTTGGCCCGGAACGCCTTCAGTTTTTCCGGCGCGGGCGCCTCGTCCATCTTGTTCGCGGCGACGAGGCGCGGGCGCTTGAGCAGCGCCGGGTCGTACAGCTCCAGTTCGGTGAGTAGTTGCCCGTAATCGTCCCACGGCTCGCGCTCGTCGGTGCCGGCCATGTCGATCAGCAGTACGAGCACGCGGCAACGCAGGATGTGCCGCAGGAACGCGTGGCCAAGGCCGACATTGTCGTGCGCGCCTTCGATGATCCCCGGGATGTCGCACACGGTCAGCCGACTGTAATCGGCAAGCTCCACGATGCCGATGTTCGGGTGCAGCGTGGTGAACGGGTAGGCGGCGATCTTCGGTTGCGCGGCCGAAATCGCACCGAGCAGGGTGGACTTGCCGGCGTTCGGATAGCCGACGAGGCCTATCTCGGCAAGCAGCCGCAGCTCGAACCGGTAGTGGCCTTCCTCGCCGATTTCGCCGTCCTGTGCGAATCGCGGCGCCTGCCGGGTCGAGGTGGTGAAATGCATGTTGCCCTTGCCGCCGCGCCCCCCGGCGCACAGCACGAACTGTTGCCCGTGCTCCGTCAGGTCGGCGATGACTTCCGGCTCCTGCGGCACGGTCCTGGGAGACTCCTGCGGCACGGCTTCTAGATTGATCTCCAGCGCCTCCGCTTGGCCAAGCGAGCGACGCAAGGGCACGTCCCGCTCCTCGGCGGTCGGCTCGGGCGGCAGGAGTTTCCAAACCATCGTGCCGCACGGCACCTTGACGATGAGTTTCTTGCCGCCGCGCCCGGTCTTGCCCTTGCCCTCGCCGGGGCGGCCGTCCTTGGCGTGGAGGTGCGGTGCGTAAAACTGGGCAATGAGATTGTTGATGTCGTGGTCGGCCTGCAGGATGACATCGCCACCCTTGCCACCGTCGCCGCCGCACGGCCCGCCCTTGGGCTTGAATGGTTCATGCGAAAACGCGAGGCAACCGTTGCCTCCCTTGCCGGCCCTGGCCTGGACCTTGACTGAATCGACGAACATCGTGGTGTGGGATAGCGGCCCGGCGTTGGGGCCGGTTCAAAACAAAAATGGCGAGGCCAATTGCCCCGCCATCCGAAATCGTGAGTGCGCCTACTTAATTCGCGGCGGCTTCCCCGGTAACCACGTTGACGCGCCGTCCGCCCTTGTCGAACTGCACGTGGCCATCAGTCAACGCGAACAGCGTCCAGTCGCGTCCCATACCGACATTGCGGCCGGGATTAAACTTGGTTCCGCGCTGGCGGATGAGAATGTTGCCGGCGATCACTGCCTGTCCGCCAAATTTCTTCACACCCAGTCGCTGGCTTGCGCTGTCGCGACCGTTGCGGGAACTGCCTTGTCCTTTCTTATGTGCCATGTCTTATGCGCTGATTTTGTTAATCTTGAGAAGGGAAAGATCCTGACGGTGACCGTTCTTGTTGCGATACCCTTTGCGTCGTTTCATCTTCCAAATAACGAGCTTTTTGCCTCGGGTATGCTTGACCACTTCAGCCTCGACCTTGGCTCCTTCAACCGTTGGGGTGCCGATCTTCACTGAGCCGTCCTGATTCACGAGCAACACGTTATCAAGGGTCAACGCGCTTCCTGCCTCGTCACCGACACGGTTCACCTCAATGGTGGTGCCCTCGGTCACTTTGTATTGTTTGCCTCCGGTTTGAACTACTGCGTACATCTCAAAAAGGGCGGGAACTAGACCAGAGTCTTCACTTCGTGTCAAATTCTGTTTTAGCTCTTTTTTAGGCTATTTTCGATGGCTTTGGCCCAAACCGGCCTTGGCCGGCAAAAAAGCTCCCGCTTGGCCAAGCGCTTGGCCAAGTTTATAGTCCGGCCCGCATGAGAACTCCATTTGCTTGGCTGACAGGGCTTGTTGCCTTTTTGCTCGCTTCCCCGGCAGACGCCTTGGGCAAGGCCGCCGATCGGCCCAACATCATCTTTTTCCTGTCTGACGATCATCGTTGGGATCGCATGGGCTGCGCTGGGCATCCGTTTTTGAAAACGCCGACGATGGATCGTCTGGCCAAGGAGGGGGTACGTTTCAGCAACATGTTCGTTACCACATCGATTTGCGCCGCCAGCCGGGCCACCCTCCTGACGGGCCTTTACGAGCGGACACACCAGTACACCTTCGGCACGCCGCCGATCGCCGGAAAGTTCAGCCAGGCGAGCTACCCTGCGGTGTTGCGCGGAGCCGGCTACCGCACCGGCTTCATCGGCAAGTTCGGCGTCAGCATCGTCCAGGCCGACCGCGAGTCGATGTTCGACTCCTTTCAGCCAATTGGCCGCAACCCCTACTTGAAAAAGCAGCCGGATGGCTCGCTGCGCCACGAGTCCGAACTGGCCGGCGACCGCGCGATCGAGTTTATCAATCAACAAAAGGGCGATGCCCCGTTTTGTCTTTCGATCAGCTTCAACGCCGCCCATGCCGAGGATGGTGACAAGCGACCGGGCATCGGGCACTTCCCCTGGCCAAAGGCGGTTGACGGCATGTACGAGGATGTCGAGATCAACGCGCCACGGCTGTCCGACCCGAATATTTTTCAGAGCCACCCCCAGTTCATGAAGGATTCGATGAACCGCATCCGCTACTTTTGGCGTTGGGACACGCCGGAGAAATACGCGATCAACCTCCGGGCGAACCATCGCATGATCAGCGGTATCGACAACGTCATGAACCGCGTGATCCAGTACCTCGATAAAGCCGGCGTGGCCGACAATACCATCATCATCTTCTCCGGCGACAACGGCTACTACGAGGGCCAGCGCGGCTTTGCCGGCAAATGGTCGCACTACGAGGAGTCGCTTCGTGTGCCGCTGATTATTTACGATCCGCGCGCCGCAAAAAAGCAACGCGGCAAAGTGGCCGGCCAAATGGCGCTCAACACCGACATTGCACCGACCATTCTTAGCTACGCAGGTGCCAAAGTGCCCGGGCACTATCAGGGTCGCAGCTTGCAGCCCATCGTGAACGGCAACTCACCCAACGACTGGCGCAAAGACACCTTTTGCGAGCACTTGATGGAAAATGCCACCATTCCCAAGTGGGAGGGTGTGAGGGGCCGCCGCTACGTTTACGCCCGCTACTTCGAGCAGGAACCGCCGTACGAATACCTTCACGACCTGCGAAAAGACCCGGATCAGTTGCAGAATCTCGTCGACGATTCGGCGCACGCCAAAATCCTCAAGCGCCTGCGCAAACGCTGCAACGCCCTGCGCACCGAGTACGGCGGTGAATACGATCCATCGCGGGTCGCCAACTACAAAAAGGAGCAGAACCGCAAACGCGCCGAGGCTCAAGCCAGGCGCAAAGCCGTCCAACAAAAAAAGAAGCGACAAAACTGACGTTGTCTTGCTAACAACAACACCTAACGCCGTCCGAGCATGACCGATTCGCCGTCTAGCGAACTCAATATACGTGCGCGCTGGTGGCCAGCACTCGTCATTTGCGTTCGCTCAACCGGGGCATAAAAGCCGCCAACCGGGACATCTCTGGATGGCGGAGCGAACCCCCGCCCGGGATTAACCGCGCCTGCTTGGCCAAGCAGGCGCTTGCGAACGGTTGGAAGCCGAGTACAATCGCCGCGCCGCAAGTCGGCAACCGCCAACCAAAGTTCTTCA
>JASLKI010000282.1 GCA_030747575.1 Verrucomicrobiota bacterium
CATGCGTGGCGGCTGGATTGCTCCTCGCCGGTGCGGCGACCGAACCTTCGGCAACCGCTGCGAAGAAAAAAAACAAGGGTTCTGTGAAAAAAGAAGCATTCGGGAAAACCAAGGGCGGCAAAGCAGTCGAAGCCTACACGCTGGTCAACAAAAACGGCCTCAAGGCCAGAATCATCACCTACGGGGCGATGCTCACCGAGATGCATGTGCCAGACAAAGACGGCACATTGGGCGATGTCGTGCTGGGCCACGATAACCTTGAAAGTTACCTCGACGGCCACCCTTACTTTGGCGTGACAACCGGTCGGGTGGCCAACCGCATCGCCAAGGGCAAGTTCATTCTCGACGGGAAGGAATATACCTTGGCCATCAACAACGATCCCAATCATCTGCATGGCGGCACCGAGGGAATCGACAAAAAAGTTTGGTCCGCCCACGTGAGCAGGAGCAAGGCCGGCCCGGCGGTTGCCTTCAGTTACACGAGCCCGGACGGCGAGGAAGGTTACCCCGGCAGCCTGAAGATGAAGGTCACCTACACGCTCACCAACGATGACGAACTACGAATCGACTACCTCGCCACTACCGACAAGGCGACCCCGGTAAACCTCACCAACCACGCCTACTGGAATCTCGCCGGCAAGGGCACGATCCTCGATCACGTCTTGCACATAAACGCCGATCATTACACGCCGGTGGACGCTACCGGTATTCCGACCGGGGAAATCCTGAAGGTCGACGACGTGATGAGCTTCATCAAGCCGACCGCCATCGGCGCGCGTATCGACAAACTCACCGGGGAGCCGGGCGGTTACGATCACAACTACTGCCTCAATAAGAAAGAGGTCGGCAGGTTGAGTTTGGCGGCGCGAGTTGAGGAATCAACCTCGGGTCGCGTGCTCGAGATTTTCACCACCGAGCCGGGCATCCAGTTTTACACCGGCAACTTCCTCGATGGTACCGAGGTGGGTAAGGGAGGGCAAAAGTACGAGTTCCGCAACGCACTTTGCCTGGAGACACAACACTTCCCGGATTCCATCAATCATCCGCAGTTCCCGAACACCGTGCTGCGTCAGAAGCAAAAATACACGCATACCACCATACACAAATTCAGCGTAAAATAATTTCGTGCGAACAACTTGAACTGAAACCCCGCCAGCTAGGCGGGGTTTCTCGTTTAGCTGTCAGTCTGTTCCTGATTGAAGGCGACGGCGTCCTCGTAGCGCACGCCATCGCCACCGAAGATGTCGAGCGCCGAACCGATGGTGAGGTGCACCCGCCTTTGGCCAAGCTCCGTCACCCGCCGCAGATCGTCCATCGATCGCGCACCACCGGCGTATGTCGCGGGTATCGGTGAGTGCCCGGCGATCAACCGGACCAGCGTCTCGTCGATCCCTTGGGCAAGCCCCTCGACGTCGACGCCGTGAATGAGGAATTCGTCGCATCGTTTGCCCAAGCCGCCCAGTGTGTCCGCATTCACGCGCAGCTCGGTGAAGGTTTGCCAGCGATCGGTCACGACGAAGTGCTCGTCACCGCGCCGCCGGCAACTCAGATCCAGCACGAGCCGAGCTTGGCCAACTGCTTGGCCAAGCTGCTTAAGTCGATCCTCATCGAGTTTACCGTCGCGAAATAGCCATGAGGTAACGATCACGTGCGACGCTCCGGCATCGATCCACTCAGCGGCATTGTTCGCCGTGATGGCGCCGCCGACCTGTAGGCCTCCCGGCCAGGCGGCGAGTGCCTCGCGGGCGGCATCGTCATTGCCTTGGCCCAGCTTGATAACGTGGCCGCCGCGCAGGTTGTTGCGGCAGTACAGCTCCGCATACCAAGCAGGCGGTTTTTCAGAGACGAAGTTAGTGCGCAGGGCGCCCGGCCGGGCGTCGTCGATGGAGCTCCCGACGATCTGTTTCACCCTGCCTTCATGCAGGTCAATGCACGGCCTGAACACGCGGCGAGCGTACGGCCTCTTGGCTAGGCGGTCGAGTTTTTCGGTGGCGGCAATTTGACAAAAAGGCGCGAGTCGCGGCGCGGTTTGCCGTATGTTCCCCGGCGTGGATGCCAATCGACAGATTCGCAACATCGCCCTGACCGGCTTCATGGGTTGCGGCAAGACCGCGGTGGGCAGGGTGGTCGCCAAGGCCGCTGGCTTTGAGTTTCTCGATACCGACCAGTTTATCGAGGAGCACGTTGGAAAGTCCATCCCGCGGATTTTCGAGGAGCATGGCGAGGAAACCTTCCGCCAGTACGAGCGCGAGGTGGTCGTGCGGCTGGCTGAGCGCGAGAACACCGTCATCGCCACCGGCGGCGGCCTTTTGGTGGATGCCGAAAACATGGACACGATGAAGGAATACGCGATGGTGTTCTGCCTGTGGGCCTCGCCGGAATCGATCTGGCGGCGCGTCAAGGGGCAGTCGCACCGGCCGCTGCTCAACACCGACAACCCGAAAAAGCGCATCATCGAACTGCTCGAGGAACGCAAAGCGGCGTATAGCCGCTCCGACATGCTTATCAATACCGAGTACCGCTCCGCAAAGGATGTCTCCAACCTAATCTTCAGCCAGTTTCGCCAGGCGACCCGCAAGGCGACATGAAGGCGGCCATCCGCCAGCACGCACTCGAACTGGGCTTCGACGACTGCCGCGTCACCACCGCCGAGCCGCCGACTCACGCGGGGCAATTTCTCGAATGGCTCGAGGCCAAGCGTCACGGCGCGATGGGCTGGCTCGAGCAAAATGCCGCCAAGCGCATCGACCCTCAGCTCGTCCTTGACGGCGCTCTCTCCGTCATCACGCTGGCCACGAGCTACGACCAAGCGGACGACGCACCCGCCCAGCCCAGCCACGGTGTAATCGCCCGCTACGCGCGTTATGCCGATTACCACGACGCACTCGCCCAAGCGCTTGCCCAACTGAGCGAGCGCGTCCAGTTGCTCGCCGGTGAGGGTGCCCGTTCGCTTTGGTACGTGGACACCGGGCCGATCCTCGAGCGCGACCTTGGCCAACGCGCCGGCCTTGGATTCATCGGCAAACACACGAACCTCATCAGTCGTCGGCTCGGCAACTGGTTTTTCATTTCCGAAATTCTCACCACCGCCGGGCTGGAGCCGGACGCGCCGGAGCGCAACCACTGCGGCAAATGCACGAGCTGCATCGACGCCTGCCCGACCGGGGCAATCACCGCGCCGTTCCAGCTCGACGCGCGCCGCTGCATTTCCTACCTGACCATCGAGCTGAAGGGCTCGATCCCGGAGGAGTACCGCCTGGCGATAGGCAACCGGATTTACGGCTGCGACGACTGCCTCGACGCCTGCCCGTGGAACCGCTTCGCCGGCGAGGGCCGATTAATGGCGCCACACCGGCGCGACGACCTTGACCAAGCGGATCTGGTCGGGTTGCTCGCGTTGGACGACGACGGTTTCCGCGCTAAGTTTCGCGGCACGCCGATGCAGCGAACCAAGCGCCGGGGCGTGTTGCGAAACGTCTGTGTGGCGCTGGGCAACGTCGGCGACGCCTTGGCGATCCCGCCGCTCGAGCTAGCCGCCGCCGACCCCGAGCCGCTGATCGCCGAGCACGCCCAATGGGCCCTTGGCCAAGTGCGGCACCGTTGCGGATTGGGTTAGCGGCACTTTGCCCATTTTTTACGGGTTGCAATCGGACTATCGAGGGGTATCTTCTCCCTTCGTGACGCTAAAGGTTCACCATTTAGCTGGGCTGTTTTGCGTAGTGCTGCTTGGTCTGGTCGGGGCCGGTTACCAACCCCGGGCAATGAGTGTGGTGCCGATGGATCCGACGGAGATTCACCGGCTGGGGGATCGGTTTTTGCGGCTGATTTTTGACAAGGCCGGATGGCTGCTCGCCTGGGAA
Source organism: Verrucomicrobiota bacterium (assembly GCA_030747575.1). Taxonomy (GTDB): domain Bacteria; phylum Verrucomicrobiota; class Verrucomicrobiia; order Limisphaerales; family UBA1096; genus UBA1096. The sequence goes on from JASLKI010000282.1 coordinate 3,861, forward strand.
AACGGGACAAAGACAGGAGATTAAAATGAAGACAAACAGAACGGGGGGTTTTACGTTGATCGAGTTGCTGGTGGTGATTGCCATCATCGCGATCCTGGCCAGTTTGCTGCTGCCGGCGCTGGCCAAGGCCAAAAGTCAGGCGCACCAGAGCATTTGCCTGAACAACTTTAAGCAGCTCGGCATCATGATGCAACTATACGCGGACGACAACGAGGACGACGTGGTGCACAACGGTCATGGACAACAACGTTTGACCTGGGTTGGCGGTGTTTTTTCCAGCCGACCTGAGGATGCCGGCAAGCCGGAAATGCTGATCGATAAGAGGCTTTCGCTGTTTGGC
>JASLKI010000283.1 GCA_030747575.1 Verrucomicrobiota bacterium
GCGGCGGCAATCGTGCAGGCCAAAATGAGGAACGCCATCCACTCGCTGTGATCCCAGTAGGCCTTGATGCCAAGCGCGATGAACAGAACGGCAGCAATCGCGTTCAGGAGGGTGAGCAGGAGGGGTGTCTTGAATGGAGCGGCCAGGCAACGGCAGTCGGCCCAACAGGAGAGAATACAAATGATCCCGCAAGCCAGCACGCCGGTGAACAGGTTAGCCGGGGTGAGGATGGCGATCAGGGCGGTGGGCTTTTCTGCACCAGTGAAGTGCTGCCAACCCAGGTTGCCAACCAGGACGAGCATGCCGCCGATGCCAACCCACAGGATGGTGATACGCCGGGTTTTTGGCGGGGCGATCCTGGTCGCCGATCGGGGGAAGGCGTTTTGTAATTCACGCATCACGGCGGGCGCCACCTCGATCGTCCCATACAGCGTGCCGAACAACGCCAGAAAAGCACCCACGAAATAAAACGGGCGCAACCACTGTGAGGTGGCTTCAACGAACTCCGCCTGTAGATTTAGGAGGTTGTTGCCGTCCGGAACGTTGTGCGCTGCGCCAAGAATCTCTTTTCCACAAGCCACAAAAACCGCACTGAAAAGCAGTACGATTGTGAAGCTCAAGGTGCAGTCAATCAGGGGTGCGCGGCACCATTTACGCAATCGGGTCCTGGTCGTTTCATCATGAGCATCCAACGGCACGGGGCTGGACTGTTCGTTGGATGCCAGACCCCACTGCTTATCACGCAAGTAGGTGACGTAAGCGAGGTAATCGAAGCCGGACCCCCCTATCACCCCGACGTAGGTACTGAGCTCAACCCAAACCGGCCGCTTTGAAATATCAGGGTGCTCTGTAATCCAGCCCGGGTAATCGGGTGGAGCGACATTTACAAAACCGGCCAACAACTCACCCCATTCCGGGTTGACCAAAAACAGGGACACCGTCACAGCGACCAGCATGAGCAGGACAAAAAACAACTGGAGTTTCTCCAGTCGTTTGTAGCTGCCGGTGAAAGTCAGTCCAATCACGACAAGCAGGATGACAATCCCCCACAGGAGGTGGGTACCGGTGTCGGATGTTTGTGGGTGCAACAGACCAGAAACCAAAGTGCCGAGCGTCCCCGCGTGAAAGCTCACCCAGACTGGAAACGACACGATGGCCAACAACAGAAATGCCATGGGAAGCCATCCGCGTGGGCCGGGCAAATCCATCCATCTTTGGAACGGATGCGCTCCGGTAAGGATCATGTGGCGGGCGGTGGCGAAAACCAGAGCCCACTTGAAAACACAAACCGCAAGAAACAAACTGAGCAGTTGATACCCAAAAATCGCCCCTCCCCGGGAAGAAAAGATGAGCTCCCCGGATCCAATCGTGAGTGAGGCCATGATCGCCCCCGGGCCGAAGATGGTAAGCCACGACGCGGGGTTTCGGGACGTCAATGCATTCAACGGTTTCCGGCATGTACCCATGGTTACACTCCGCGCGTTAGTCAGCGGCGATGAAGCCGTGATACAGGCCCATGTAGTAGGGCAGCGTATACACCGTTCCTGAGCCGATGCCGTGTCCGCCGCCGCCGGTGTCCAACTCCCACGGACTGGCATTCCAATGGTTAACAAAACGCTCGTCCACCGGCAACACCTTGCCGTTGTTTCGATATCCCCTGCCCCGAAACTTGTCGTCATAGGCGTCGGCCCAATGGTCCGATAACAGGATCAAATCTTTCCGATGATGATTGGTGTGTCGCCAGTCGAAGCGATCCAGCGGAAAACGCCTGAGCGTGTCGATCGAGTCTTCGAGCCACGTCTCCCAGGGTGACAGGTCAAAGGTTCCCCATATATTTGTAAACTCAACATCCATCGCTTGGGACGCAAAACAAAAGTTGAAGAACGGGTTCATCTCCGGCTCCTCCTGTCGCCATGAATTGGCGAATGAGGCCATGTACATTTTCTTCAACCCGGGATCGGGCTCGTACTTGACTAGGTTGTAGTAGGCCATGAAGGCCATTTCGTCGTCGGACTGGTTTCCCGACCCTATACCACGTTGATACTTCGGCCACATGACGTTGATATGGTACGAGTGCTTATCACGAAGTTCCTTGGCCACCTTTCGGTATTTCATGTCGCCTGTCATGTGATAAGCCACATTCAAATAGGATAAGATACTGATGGATTTCAAGCCGCGTTCTTCATGCCATTCACGATCCTGATTGATATCCTTGGGGCCATACACCGACCACCTCGTTTTCCCAGCATGGTCGTGCATACTGAAGTCATGGCTGATCAGGTGATCAATGTTCGCCCGCACGATCTCTCGAACCGCGCTCTTTTCTTTTTCCGTTTCAGCGACCAGATCGTAATAGAGCGGGTAGAAAAAATAGTGTCCGTCCAGTTCGTCCGAACTGGTGTCGCTCTTCCAGTAATACTTGCCATCGGCTGACTTCGGCCAGCGCGGTTCATAGACACGCCAGTAGCCATCTTGTTGTTTCTTGCGGAGCTGGTCCTCAATTGTGTACCCTCTGGCGTTTGGATTCCTCCCGGACGAAGTCTCCAGCACGGTTCGGGCGATGAAGCCCGGGGGCGGATTGTGTTCGGAACCCTTGGGCGCCTCACTCAGGAAACGCAGTGCCCCGAAGGCGCGCCTGGCCCGGCGCTTGGCCAAGGGGTCCTTCGTAGCCGCGTAGGCGAAGCACTCCCCCGCGCCGTACATGCTGGTCCACAGACCGTCGTTGTCACTGTCGGTGAGGCGCAGGTTTTCCTTTTTCCCCTGGGCTGGAGCGTGGGCATCGATGACGTAGCCGAACTCGGTACGCCGATGGTGCTTGTCGATCTCGTCCTCGTAATGCTTGGCCTTGGCCGCGAGAGTCATGCCCTTGAAATGAATGAACGACAAGCCGCCCGCCGTGGCGACCCACGCGTTGCCGCCCGCGTCTACGGCGATGTCGCGCACCTCGTCGCTTGGCAGCCAGCGCTTCCCCTGCCGGTAAGACCAGACCGACCCGTCAAAACGAATCGCGCCAATGGCCGTGCCAAACCACACTGTGCCGTCGGCGCCGCCCGCCACGGCGGTCATGTCGTCGTACGGCAACCCTTCGGCACCTGTGTATAGCGTCCACTTGCTTTTCTCGTAACACCCCGCCCCTTGGTAACTGGCGAACCACAACCTTCCCCGGCCATCGTACGACACGGTGACATTCGTTGGCGCCCAGCTTTTGTGTCCGTGCCGGGGAAACACCTGCCGTGTGCCTGCTTTGTCCGAAAGAAACAGTCCCTGCTTCGTCCCCACGGCGGCTTGGCCTTCCGGTCCGCGCGCCACCGCCAGCACGTCTCCTGCCTTGGCCACCAAGGCGCGCATCACAGTCGGCACGTTTTTTTTCGCCGCGAACAAGTTTGCGAACTCACCGCTGTCGTTCCACTTGCCGCCCTCGAGCACCGCATCGCCCTTG
>JASLKI010000284.1 GCA_030747575.1 Verrucomicrobiota bacterium
GTGTTCGAGAGCCGCGAAGTCGTCGGCACAGTTGAAGCGAAGCCAAAGGCCGGTATAGCGCACCGCATTCTGTGGCTCGAAGGCTTGGAGCCGGGATTCAACCAGGGTGGCAATGTCGACACGCACGCGCGCTACGTGTACATCCACGGTGTCGGTGACGAGTCAACGCTTGGCCAACCGGCGTCGCGCGGCTGCATCCATCTCGCCGCAACCGATCTGCTCCCATTCCACGACCGCACCCCCAGCGGCACGCTCCTCTGGATCGCCGAAGCCGCGCTTGGTTAAACCAACTGGCGCGCGTTGACGACATTGCGCGGGTGGCCGTCGAGGAATGCTTTCACATTTTCTACCGCGATGTCGATCAACCGGCGGCGGGCGGCTTGGCTGGCCCAGCCGATGTGCGGCGTGATGTGGCAGTTTGGCGCGAAGTAGAGTGGGTGATCGGCTGGCGGCGGCTCGGTCTCCATCACGTCCAAACCGGCACCGGCGATCTCGCCGTTGTGCAGCGCCTTGGCCAGGGCGGCCGTATCGACGAGCGGGCCACGCGCGGTGTTGATGAGCAACGCGCCGGGCTTCATTTGCGACAAGCGCCCAGCGTTGACGAGATGATGGTTTTCGTCGGTTAGCGGGCAGTGGAGGCTGAGCACATCGCTCTCGGCGAACAGTTCATCGAGTTCGACCATCTCGATGCCGTCGGGCAGGTCACGGGGCGGGCGGTGGTTGTGCGCGATCACGCGCATGCCAAACGCGCGGGCGATGCCGGCGACTTCGCGCCCGATCCCGCCCAAGCCGATGATGCCAAACGTGCGGCCGCTCAACTCGGTCAGCGGTTGGTTCCAAAAACAAAAATCGGGACAACTCGCCCAGTCGCCGCTGCGGACGTTTTCTGCGTGCGACGCGACGTGCTGCGTGAGGTGCAGCATATGCGCGAAAACCATCTGCGCCACCGCCGGCGTCGAGTAGGCCGGGATGTTCGTGACCGGCACACCGCGCGCCCCGGCGGCGGCGAGGTCGACGACGTTGTAGCCGGTGGCCAGCACGCCGATGTAACGCAGCTTGGCCAAGCGCCCAATCGTCTCGGCGCTCAGGACGGTTTTGTTCGTGAGCACGATCTCGGCGGCGGCAGCACGCTTGGCCACTAAATCGGCGGGAGTGCGGTCGTGCGTTTGCAGTTGGCCAAGCGCGGCGAACCCGTCCCAGTCGAGGTCGCCGGGGTTGGCGGTGTAGGCGTCTAGGATGACAATTTCCATGAGGCCCCAATGAAACAAAAAGGAGCCGCTCTCGGCAATTCGGAAAAATGCGGTTGCCACCGGCGGGTCGGCTGTGGAGGCTGTGGGGGAGTGGGAGCGAAAACTAAAACCGTCTCACGGCGATTTGCCAATTATCCGAGGCTGACCCCGCTTGGCATCGCGCGCGACATCTCGGCGGCGGACCTGATCGATCAGCCGTTTTTGGCTTACACCGGCGAGCGGCTGCGCGAGGCGGCGCAGTTGATCAGCAAAAATATGATGGCCAGGCTGCAGTCGAAATACCTGAAGACCGGCACGGTGAGCAATATCAAGTCCGGCCGAAAAGCGGCCAATCGCAGTTCAGCCAAGTGGGGATGAGGATCGCTATCTTCAACACCGTGCAGCTCGAGACGGCGGGTGGGATGGAGCATTTCAGTATCCAGACCACGGCGTATCTCGCGTCGCTGCCCGGCGTGGAGGCCGACTGCGTGACGATGGACGAGGCGTTTAACCTCCGTTACGGGCGGCTGCACTCGCTCTATTTTTTTCGGCGATTCGACCGCGCCACCATCTTTCGCGAATCGCGAGAGGCGATCGAGCAGCGGCTTGGCCAAGCGCGGTATGTGCAGTGCGCCACGTTCGCCGAGCTGCGCGAGACGCTTGGCCAATACGACCTGGTTTACAGCCGCAACGAGATCACCGAGGCGTTTTTGTTTCGTGCGCGCGTCGGCTACCGCAATGTGCCGCCGGTGGTGTTTGGTTGCCACTGTCCTCATCGTTTCATCGGTGCGAGCACACTCCACAGCCGGCTGCACAATCTGCTCTACGCCTCGCCGTTGTACACGCGCCTGGCCAAGGGTGTGGCGGGGTTCCACACCATCTCGGGCGGCGACACCGGGGCGATCGAGCGGCAGTTCCCGGATCATCCGGTGGTGCAAATCCCGAACCCGTTCGACGCCGTTGGCTACGCCGAACAGGCAGGACAAACCAAGCCGCCGTTCGCTGTGGACGCCGCAAAGTTTAAGATACTTTGGGCGGGCCGGTTGACTGGGCAGAAGGGTGTCACGCAACTGCTCGAAGTGATCGAGCGCGTGAACGAATCGCACGCAGTCAAGGTCGAGTGGCACATTTGCGGCGAAGGCGAGTTGAGCAGCTTGGTTTTGGAAGCGGCGCGGCAGCACGAAAATGTTCACGCGCACGGTCACGTCGATCGTCTGGCCATGCCGGCGGCTTACGCCGGCGCGGACCTGTTCATCAGCACCAGCCAGTGGGGCGAGACGTACGCCTACACGCCGCGCGAGGCCAACAGCCTCGGCGTGCCGGTGGTGGCGTTCGACATCTCCGGCTACAATGAAATCATCAAGGACGGCCGCAACGGC
>JASLKI010000285.1 GCA_030747575.1 Verrucomicrobiota bacterium
GTTGCTGCTATAATTGTTCAAAAATAATTCGTCTAACTTATTATATTAAATGGTGTCTTTTTTAACGATAATCTTGACCCTATCGTAACATCTCTAGTTTGGGCTAAATGGTAACTTTAAAACGACTCCACCAATAAGAAAGCATCAAAGAATGAAACCGCCGAACTTCTCCGTAAACACGGAGCCAAGACAAAGAAGGAGCTGGAATCCGCTGAATCGATTCACGATGCTTCCAAATACGGGAACATCGAAGCCGTCAAACAACACTTGGATGCTGGGTCGGATGTAAATGCGAAGGATAATCTTGGTGCGACTCCTTTGCATTGGGCGACTGTTAACGGTCACAAGGAAATTGTCGAATTGCTAATCGCCAACGGTGCGGATGTGAATGTGAAGGATAAGGTTGGCGAAACACCGCTAGATTTTGCCATCAATAAAAACCGCACCGAAACCGCCGATCTCCTCCGCGAACACGGCGGCAAGACGGGTGCAGAATTGAATGTACTGCTTGATGCCGCCAAAAACGGGGACATCGAGGCGGTCAAACAGCACTTGGCTGATGGTGCGGATGTGAATGCGAAGACTGCGGATGGGACGACTCCTTTGCACAATGCAGCTGTCTATGGTCACACGGAAGTCGCCGAACTTCTAATCGCCAATGGTGCGAATATGAATGCAATAATTGTGTCTGGTCGAAACCAAGGAAAGACACCACTGGATTTGGCTATCTGGCGCAAAAAAACCGAAACCGCAGACCTCCTCCGCAAACACGGCGGCAGAACGGCTGAAGAATTGGCACTGATGCCTCAACTGGTTTACAGCAAAGGGCCATTTGATTTTAGTTTCACTGCCAAAGATGGGAAGACCTATGTGATCGAGGTGACCCAAGACTTAAAGCAGTGGGGTGAGTTGGAAACAATCGAGGGAACCGGAAAACAGGTCAAGTTCATCGACCCAAGGCAACCGCTAGTGCCGTTCAAACGAAACTTCTACCGGGTCAAGTTGGTCGAGTGACCTCCTCCGCAGACACAGTGGCAAGACGGGTGAGGAATTAGAAGCCGCTGGCAACTAAACCTTCCGATACCTGTTCAACGTCCCCATCACATCCTCCAACGCCTGCGCGTAACCGGCACGCCAGTGACGGTCATCGTTGTCGATGCCGTCACTGATCGCACTGGCCACACTACTTAGCCAAGCGAGCTTGCATTTTTACCGGAGCCCAGCTCAATTTCCTGCCGATGTCCTTTAAGAAACTTTTCGCTGACTTCCTGTTTCCGCTTGGCTTGGGTCTGTTGGTCGTGTCGTGCGCAAGCCCCGGGCGCGGGTCGGGCGAGGCGAGGCACGATGTGGTCATTCAAAACGGGACGATTTACGACGGTAGCGGCGGCGTGCCGTTTGTCGGGACGGTGGCCATTCGCGGCGACCGGATTTCGTACCTGGGCGCGCCGGCGGAGTTGCGCAGCAAGACGGTGATCGATGCCACTGGCAAGGCAGTTTCGCCGGGCTTCATCAACATGCTTAGCTGGACGGCCAATGCGTTGCGGCGCGACGGCAGGTCGCAGAGCGACATTCGGCAGGGCGTCACCCTCGAGGTGCTCGGGGAGGGATCGTCGCTTGGCCCGCTCAATGCCACCATGCGCCGGCGCAAGGATGAAACGGACGTGCCGTGGATCACGCTTGGCCAAGGGCTCGAGCATCTCGTCGGGCTCGGCGTGTCGCCGAACATCGCATCGTTCGTCGGCGCGACTACGCTGCGCGTGCACGAGGTCGGCTACGAAAATCGTCCCGCCACCGAGGCCGAACTGGAGCGGATGCAAGCGCTCGCCCGGGCCGCGATGGAGGAGGGCGCGGTGGGGATCAGCAC
>JASLKI010000286.1 GCA_030747575.1 Verrucomicrobiota bacterium
CATGCGTCTGTAGCAGCAAGCTTTTTTAGCCAGGCCCACTTGGTGGGTGCAGTGGGGGAGGATTTCCCCAAAAAATATATCAATCTTTACCGCAAACACGGCCTATGCCTTGAAGGGCTGGATCACCGAACCGGCCAAACCTTCCATTGGTCCGGCGAATATGAAGTCAATATGAACAACCGCCGGACGCTGGATACCGTACTGGGGGTCATTGAAGACTATAGCCCTACACTGCCGGTTAACTACACGAAATTACCGTACGTGTTATTGGCGAATATTGCACCGGATGTCCAAGGGCGTGTTCTGGATCAAATGAAGCGGTCAAAGTTTGTGGTGGCAGATACCATGGACCTTTGGCTCAACATTGCACGTCCGGCAGTGCTTAAACTGCTCAAGCGTATTGACTGCCTAGTTTTAAATGACAGTGAAGCTTCTCAATTAGTGGAAGAAGATAATGTGGTGGCCGCAATCCCGCGTATTCATAAGCTGGGGCCGAAATATGTGATCGTCAAAAAAGGCGAGCACGGCTCTATTTTATCCGGACCCAAAGGCCTCTTTATTGCTCCGGCCTATCCATTAAAGAAAGTGGTGGACCCCACCGGGGCGGGCGACAGTTTTGTTGGCGGGATGATGGGTTATCTGGCGAGCCAAAACGGAAGCGTGGATAATAATCTCCGTGCAGGAATAATTCATGGCAGCGTGACGGCGAGCTTTTGTTGTGAAGATTTTGGGTTAAAGAAAACGACCAAAATCAAGAAAGCCGATATATCCAAGCGCGTACGCGAACTAACCAAGATGGCCGGTTGGTAAACGGTTGCCTTCGGCTGCACCCTTTGTCAAAATCGATTCTTCCAAACGCGGGTGTCGTACAATGGTAGTACGTGAGCTTCCCAAGCTTGAGACGTGGGTTCGATTCCCATCACCCGCTCCACCTTCGTTTTAACCCACAAAAACAGTGTTATTCTGCATGTATGAGTCAGGGAATTGATCAACCTTACTACCAAAACTTACAACATTTCCATTGTTGTTCATGGTAGTCATTGTGGTCAGCAATCCGAAGACAAACAAACCTAATTAGGAGGACTTAAAGTGATGAATGAGCCAGTCTTAAGATTTCCTTCCGGCCCCGCGGCTTGTGGCCAATCAGCAGATGCGGTTTCTTTGCCCAAAGGGTTCTCGAACCAAACGACGTTATTGCTGGTGTGGCCGGCGATGAGGACATCGAGGTCGCTGTCGGCGTCCATGTCGATGGCGCGGGTGTCGTAGGAACCTTGCTTGCGGCCGATGATTCGTTTGGTGAATTGGCCCTTGCCGTTGTTTTCATACCAAGCAGCGACGTCCACCGGATCCTTGCTGCAGGTCACCGCATCGATGTCGCCATCATTGTCCAGATCGGCGAGGTCGAGGGAATGTGGCACTAGAATCTTGGGATCGATTTCAATGAGTTTAAAGTCCGGCCCCTTGAACCAAAGCACACCCTGCCCGTGGCCGCGTGTGGCGAAGTAGTCGATATGCTTATCGCCGTCGAGATCGGCAGGAAGAATGTTGGTAGCCCCAGGCTGCTTGTCGGCAAGGAGATGTTTTTTCCATGGCAACTTGCCGTCCTTGGATTGCTCCCACCATGCGAACCATTGGCCACCGGGGAAGCGGTCTCCACCCTTGGCTGCACAACTGATATCGGGAAGGCCATCACCATTCACATCACCGAAGCCGGTGTAATGTGAGCCGCCCGGCGCATCGCCCTTGGCGAATACATGCCGAATCCAGCTCTTGGCCGTGCGCGGATTCTTCGGCACTTCCAGCCATGTCAGGGAATTGGGAATGGAGGTCTGTTTGGCGGCGCGGCCTGAATTGGCAATGAGATCTGGTTTGCCGTCGCGATTGACATCTCCAGTGATCAGGCAGTGTGTGCCAAGGATTTCATCATCCACTGTGCGGTATTTCCATGGGCCGACCAGCGGGTTGTCCGGGCATTCCAACCAGAACACGGTGTTGTTGGAACCGATAAAATCTTGATCACCGTCGCCATCGACGTCCATCAGGCAGCTGTGGATGCAAGCGCTGCGCGGCTTATTGCGGGAAAGTCCCGGGCGGAAATCATGCAGGGTGTGGGCTTTCCAATCTGGCCCCGTGAAAAGCACGACCTTGCCATCAAGCGAAGTGATGACGTCAATTTTTCCGTTCGCATTCCAATCGGCCGCAACAGCGGAATTGATCATGCCTTTGGCCTCGGTAACGACATGTTTCTTCCATTCCGCTTGGGCCAAAGTGGAAAGGAGTGGGAAAAGAAATAGCAGCTTGCGCATGGTGAAAAGGGGTTAGCGACGAGCGAAAAGTTCGCTCGCAATGACCGCATGAATCAAGTCCCGAAATCCATTCCCGTCGGCTAGAGATTGTTCGACGATTTGATTGACGATGTGGTGGTCACGGTAACTGGGTTTACGGCCTGTCGCGTGCAGGAGGAGTTTGTGAGTGAGGTTACGCGTTAACTGGGTTTTCCGGGAGGCCAACAGTTTTCGGAGATCGGCTTCATTATTTACCTGCTCACCGGAGGGCAATTGACCGGAGCCATCCAC
>JASLKI010000287.1 GCA_030747575.1 Verrucomicrobiota bacterium
GGTCCAGTTCGAGGTCTCATCACGATCCTGCTTCCAGATTTCCTCGCCGGACCTCTTGTCGATCGCCACCACGTACGACTGCCGTTCCGTATCGACGACGATCACCAGCGTGTCCCCGAAAAGCGCCGGCGAACTGCCTTCGCCCAACGAGTCTTCCATCGCTTGCGGTTCAAAATATTTTTTCCAGACGAACCGTCCCTCAAAGTCGTAACAATAGAGGCCGAACGAACCGAAATAGGCGTAAATATGCTGGCCGTCTGTCACAGGTGACGCCGAGGCAAACCCGCCCTTGCGGTGATGGCCCTGGTGCGGCATCGCCTCGTGAACGGTCTGGCTCCAGAGCAGCTTGCCGGTGATCCGGTCGATGCACACAATCGCAAACTTCTGTGGTTTCCACGAATCGACCACCTGGGGATGCAGATTTATGTTTGGCGTGCCGGCGGGAATGACGTCCGGAATGGCCATCTTCTTGTCGAGGGCAATCGCGGTCAGCAGAAAAATCCGTTCGCCCCAAATAATCGGAGTCCCCCACCCTTTGCCATCGACAGAAGTCTTCCAGCGCAAGTTTTCCGTCTCGCTCCAAGTGATTGGAGGGTCAGCTTGCAACGCTACGCCGTTCCAGGATGGCCCCCGCCACTGCGGCCAGTATTTCAGGGCCTCGTCCGCCTTGGGCCGTGTGGAAACCAGCTCCACCAAAAGCACAGTTGCAATTGTTATTAGTAGGAGGTGTTTCATTACCTGTTGGCTCCCGGAATTTGGCTTGGTTTGATATCAACTTCCTTGATTAGTTTCTCTAGAATTGTTTCGGTTTGTGCAATGGCTCTGGCATAACTGGGCTGGCCCGCAAGATTGTTCATTTCATTCGGATCTTTGTCCAAATCATAGAACTCATAGTCTGTTGTGCCAGGAAATCGTACTAGTTTGTGTTGGCGGGTGCGTACGCCCCAGTGGAAATGTCCGGTCGCCCAGTAGGCATACCAAATTCCCTTGCGCCAATTGGTCGGGTGGCGTCCCTGTAAAAGTGGACGCAGACTCACTCCCTGCATGGTCTTTGGAACCGGAACCCCAGCGATCCCAAGCATGGTGGGTGCAAAATCCACATTACTGCACAACGAGTCATTGACTGAGCCCGCCTTGATCTCCCCAGGGTACCTGACGATGAAGGGCATCTTGATGGATCCTTCCAGAATAAGCCGCTTGTCATAAAGGCCGTGCTGGCCAAGCCAGTACCCTTGATCACTGGTGTAAATAACCATAGTTTCATCCTTGATATTCTCCTGTTCCAGAAAATCCATTACCCGCTTGATATTGTCATCCACAGCTCCCACCGCACGAAGATATTTGTGAATCATATGCTGATATGCCGCTGAAGTCTTGCCACGAGTGGTGCCGTCGTGCGGCCACATGGGAGGATCCTTGTCTATTTCGTGTCGGCCAAAATAGCCGTTTTTACGGACCATGTGCCAGGTGTGCACGCCCTTGAGCCGGGGACTGGTTTTTTCGACATCCTCGTGGAGGCTAGGCGGCTCCGGTATGAGTGTGTCTTTGAGGTAATCCTTCCAGCGCTCTGGGTACTCATAGGAATGATGCGGTGCCTTGAAATGCAACATCATGCAGAATGGTTTCTTTGCATCACGTGCCTTCAGCCATGCCAATGCCTGGTCTGTGTAGATATCTGAACAATAGCCGGTGTGTTTTTCGCCTGGCACCATTTCACGTTTTTTCTTTCTGCCATACCATTGCCCATTTTGTGTATAAAAAACCGGATCGAACCATGAACCCTGCCCACGAGTGACCTTGTAAGTGTCAAAACCCGTTGGGCGCGAGGTAAGATGCCATTTACCAAACACCGCTGTCTGATAACCGGCCTTCTTTAACCCCACGGCCAACTGCGGTGAATCTTCACTGATGGAACCGTTGAGATTTGGAACTCCATTCTTGTGGCTGTATTGTCCAGTCAAAATACTCGCACGACTTGGTGAACAGATGGAGTTGTTGCAGAAAACATTGTTAAATCGCATCCCCTCTGCAGCCAGTTGATCAATCGTCGGCGTGGGACAATATTTTTTTAACCATGAGCCATATGCCCCGATCGCCTCCAGTGCATGGTCATCTGACATGATAAAAACAATGTTGGGCCGCTCTCCAAAAACCAAACTCGAGGCGGATAACATGGCCGCGATTGTTGTGAGTAAGAGGTGTTTCATTGTTTTTCTCTTGTGCTTATTACGGTGGACTTTTTTACGGCTATTCTTCCTACTTTGGCACGACTGCGCCGTAAACCAACACGTCATATTTCTGAGACTTAGCATGAAGTAATGAGCCCAACCAGGGCAACCCCAAAGCCCAGAGGATAATAATATTTTTCTTCATATCTATAAGCTGCTGGTCTTTTGAATTCTGGTAGTACTAATTTTTATATGGAACGGTCCCCGTTTTATCCAGTGGATAACCCCATTTCTCTACGTAAGAATGGCCGGGCAGAAACTCGTCGTTTGTTTCCTTAAGTTTTCGCCTTAGGATTTTTCTCAAATCCTCGGCCAACTTTTCGTTCCCCGGATTGCTCAGAAGATTGCTTAACTGGAAGGGGTCTTTTTCATTATCAAACATTAGCCAAGGCCCGCGCAGATCCTCAACATAGGTGTGATTAACTGTTCGGATGCCACGGAACTCCCTACCACCCCATCGGCGTGCCCATTGGCCAAACGGAGCCGGGCAACTAATGAGCGCAGCACCGTCATCTGGATTTTCACCGCCCTCAATTAATTGGCTGAAATCCGATCCTTCAACGGTTTTCGGAATCGCCACGTCGCTCAAACCAAGCAAAGTGGGCATGATGTCCTCGGTGTTGATCAACGCCTTCAAACGCCTGCCTTCACGGCCAAATTTTGCAGGATAGTGGATAAGCATAGGGATGCGAATGGATTCATCGTATGGTTGTTGTTTTTTGTAGGCACCATGCGAGCCAATTAGATCACCATGATCTGAGGTAAAAATGATTATGGTGTTTTCCTCCTGGCCGCTTTCTCTGAGTGTTTCCCAAAGATCCTTTACGCAATCATCCAAAGCAGTGCAATGGGCGTAATAGCCTGCAAGATCTCTACGGGCGATTTCCCGAAAATAATGAGGGATGTTTGGTCGCAACCGTATCTTCTTTGGGTCATACATCGCACGATATTTTTCAGGAGCGGAGTGATAAGGAGCGTGAGGAGGGCCAAAACCGATGAAGAGACTGAAGGGTTTTTTGTTTTTTGATTGGGCTTTGATGTATTGTTGAGCATCTCTCGTTTGGGCAATGGCATCGTAGCCGTCCCACTTCAACATTTCCGGGCCATCTGCATAGTAGAAGGAGTTGTTATAGTTGTGAGTGCATTCGAGAACTTTCCAGTATTCAAATCCTTGCCGCCTCTCGCGTGGAATAAAACTGGAGCGCCCCCGGCCATCGATATGCCACTTGCCAATGTAACCTGTGTTGTATCCAGCACTGTTTAACACCTTGGCGATCGAGTTGGCATTCGGATTTAGCGACACATCGTTCATGAAAACGCCGTGCGTCAGCGGGCGTTGCCCAGTCAACAGGCTGGCCCGCATGGGGCAACACACAGGAACTCCACTGAGGGCATGCGTAAAATTGATCGACTCTTTTTCCAAGCGGTCGATGTTGGGTGTCTTGACGTCCTTGTTACCTGCATGACCAAAAGCATCAAAGCGCCACTGGTCGGTCAGGAGAACCAGTATGTTGGGTTGCTTGGCGGCGTGAGCGGCGGAAGCCTCCAAGGCGAAGGCCAAGGTGCATATGGTGAGGAATCTCTTCATCATTGGATAGTGATCAGCGCAACGCGCCCGAGTGAGATAAAAAATGACATTCGATATGGGGCCTCACGGTTTCGGATCGACCTTCCAGTTTTTGTTCAGACGCCGGCCGTAGTAGGGGTAGTAGTCCCATGGCGCATCCAGGCCGAGGGCACGCGGATCTTTGGTATGAACCAGATGTTCCTGTAGTCTGGCCCTAAATTTCTTCTGGACCTCGGCATGCTCAGGATTCCCGGCGAGGTTCTCTAACTGGCCGGGATCCTTGCCCACGTGGTAAAGTTCTTCGGCTGGGCGCTTTGCAAAGGCCAGGTCATAAAAGCGCTTGAAGCCGGCCCTGTCTTTATTGTCCATAAGCAGCTTCTTGGTCGGCGATGAGTCGACCTCGCCGAAAGGGATGTCACGCGCGCAGAACTTGCGGTCGGGGTTGCCGGCCGGCCAGCGATCGGGTTCGTAATTCCTGATGTACAGATATTCCCGGGTGCGCACGGCGCGACAGGGATAGCCCTTGCCCCCCTCGCGGCAGCCGTCGTGGCGTTCCATGGCGATGAATGCGGAAGATATGTCCTTAAAACTCCTTCGTTCCGAATTCCCCTTGTTGGCAAACACGCCCATCAGGCTGCCGGCGGTCATCATCTCGGGCGCCTTCAAGTCGGCCGCCGCCAGAAAGGTCGGGGCAAGGCTGCTGAGATTCACGCAGAAATCCACCCCACGACCTGAATCCTTGATGCCCTTGGGCCAACGAATGGCCAGCGGCACATGTGTGCCTGCATCATAGAGACTAGCTTTGGCGCGCGGGAATGGCATGCCGTGGTCACTGGTGATCACCACGATGGTGTTGTCCAGCTGGCCGTCTTTTTCCAAGGTCTTGATCGCGCGGGCAACCATTTGATCGAAATGCTCGATCTCCACGAAGTAATCGAGAAGGTCGTTCCTCACAACCGGATGGTCTGGAAAGATCGCCGGCGCCTTCACTTTGGCGGGGTCCTTTCCCGTTCGTCGCCCTGCACCCTCCTCAAAGCCCCGATGCGGTTCATGCGTTCCCAGCCAAAAGCAGAAGGGTTGACCATTGCCCACCTGGGCGAGGAAGTCATCAAAGTTGGCCGCATAATCCCTGTTGCTCATCCCTCCGAAGGGAGGTTTCATCTTTCTCTTATTGAATTCCGCTCCAGCCGGGTTGACCGTTCGCCCCCCCGGCTCGAGTCGCCCGGGGCTCCAGCCCTTGCCGGTAAATCCAATGGCGTAACCCGCCTCCTTCAGCAGCTCCGTGTAGGTTGTGAATTTGGCGGGCAAGGTGCTGTGGATGTTGCCTGCTTCTTCCAGGCGCCAGATCGGCTGTCCGGTCAAGATGGCGCTGCGAGACGGCCCGCAGGTCGGGGCGTCGCAAAAGGCACGGGTGAAGCTAATGCCCTCACGGGCGACACGATCGAAGGCCGGTGTCTTGATCTGCGATTCACCGTTGGCCCCGGTGTGGGCATAAGACTGGTCGTCTGAAATGCAGAACAGGATGTTGGGTAGATCCTTTACTTCGGCACAAACTGCAAGAGGAAGCAGTAAAGCATAGAGGGTTAAATAATATTTATTCATCGGAAAGAGATTGTGTCCATCCTTAGGGGTTTTCACCAGTAAATTGGCCACAAATTGTCTACGGGATGGAACAGTTTGATTTGGCTTGGTTCGCTTCCGTGAGGTTTCTGCGGATATCACCGACTCCCGATCTTCGGGACCACCCCATCACCTGTCAGGTCGCCGTCCATTAACCAGGAGAGGTTAAACCGTGCGACGCGCGTCTGAGGAAGCCGGCCTTCAAAGTGCATGTAGATCCAACCTTCACTCGCCGTACCGGGGCGTCCCGCGGAAAGGGAGGAATATTGGAAGGGATCTTTCCACACCAGTCGCTTCAAAGGCCAGGTCTTTCCGCCGTCGAAGCTCACCCAGACCGTGCCACGTTTACGGCCGGCAGGGCTGTCGCAGTTGCTGTAGAGCAAGATATCTCGGCCCGCGATCGGCAGGCGGACAAGCCCGGCGAAACAACCGTAGTTCGTGTCCTGCGGTCCGTCGGGCAGGATGTCGACGATCCGCCAGCCGGTCCAGGTTTCGCCACCGTCGGCACTCCAAGCACAGCGTCGCCGCAGCGGCGGCTTCTTCGCGTTCCAATGCGAGCGGGAATTGTAGTAGAGCCTGCCGTCAGACAGTTCGGCGATCCCTGCCTCGCCGGTCCCCATCTCCGAGAACGGCTTGCTGGTCTTCCAGGTTTTTCCGTGGTCGTCGCTGTAGATAGCGGTGGTGTAGTGCGTCGGCCAGTGTTTTTTAGGGTAATTGGACTCGCCGTAATGCCGCGCCGCGCGGATCAATCGTCCGGCATATTTGCCGTGTCGCAACGTGATGCCGTGTTCGTTCATGTGCATCGACGGCACATTCCCTCGGGTGTCCGGATGAATCGTGGCTTTCACCTTCTGCCACGTCTTGCCGTCGTCCTGGCTGCGATAGACCGACAACGGAGCGGGCGGGTGACGATCCTCGGCGAATGCCAGGATGTCTCCGGTGGTCTCGTCGACAGTTAGGCCCCCTCCCTGAAAGGCCGGCTCGGCGACGATGATCTCTTCGCCCCAGGTCTTGCCTCCATCCTCACTACGACGCGCGAGAAGCTTTTTGTCTCCCAAGGTGGCGAGAACCGTTCCCTTGAGCGTGACGACAACGTTGGGGTGGCGTATGGCCTTGAAGAGCGGCTGGACTTCCATACGTGGCTTGCCCAGAAAGGCACCAATCGTTCCCTCCACCGGTTTTTCAGCAGCAGTGAGAGTTGCGACGAAGCAGGCCCAGATGATCGAACCAGCAAAGAATATAGTGTAGTATTTTAGCATGGTGTCCTGTTCAAATTGCAGACAGACTAATCGTCCGCAAGTAATTCGTTATGGTTTAACAACCCGACTCGTTACCTATTTCTTTTCTGTTATAGACTTCTTAGAAATCAGAATCTGCTTAACCGCATGCGCCTCCTCAACACCGGTGAGCCGGGTGTTGAGGCCTTGAAATTTGAAAGTGAAACGCTCGTGGTCGATCCCCATACAGTGCAGGATGGTGGCGTTCATGTCGTTGATATGCACCGGGTCTTTGACGATGTTGTAGCAGTACTCATCGGTTGCTCCGTGGACGCCGCCGCGTTTGATGCCGCCGCCAGCCAGCCAAATCGAGAAGCAGCGGCCGTGGTGGTCGCGGCCGTTGCCCAGCCCCCCCTGGCTGTAGCTGGTGCGCCCGAACTCACCTCCCCAGATCACTAGCGTGTCTTCGAGCAGGCCGCGCTGTTCGAGGTCGGTGACGAGCGCCGCGGAGGCTTGGTCGGTGTCTTTGCACTGCGCGGTCAAGTGTGGGACGAGGCTGCCGTGTTGGTCCCAGCCGCGGTGGAAGAGTTGCACGAAGCGCACGTCGCGCTCGGCCAGGCGCCTGGCGAGCAGGCAATTGTAGGCGTAGGTGCCGGGCCTGCGCGCGTCCTCGCCATAGAGCTTGAAGGTGCTCTCGGGCTCGTCCGACAGGTCGACGATCTCTGGCGCCGCGGTCTGCATGCGAAAAGCCATCTCGTATTGGGCAATGCGTGTTTGGATCTCAGGGTCGCCGAAGCGCGCGAACGAACCCTCGTTGAGCGCGGCGAGATCATCGAGCATCTCACGCCGGATCGGGCGATTGAGCCCACTTGGATCTTTGAGATAGAGGAGCGGATTCTTACCGCTACGCATCAATACCCCCTGATGGTTCGAGGGTAGGATTCCGCTTCCCCAGAGCCTCGAGAAGATCGGTTGGCCAGGGTTCTTGCCGTTCCCCTGGGAGAGCAACACGATGTAGGCGGGCATGTCCGCATTTGCGCTCCCCAGGCCGTAGCTCGCCCACGCGCCAAGGCTCGGGCGCCCCGGGATCTGCGAACCGGTGTTGATCAAAGTGATGCCCGGGTCGTGGTTGATCGCCTCCGTGTGCATCGAGTTGATAACCGTGATCTTGTCCGCAATGTCAGCAGTGTGCGGGACGAGGTCGCTCATCCACGTCCCGAATTGGCCACGCTGCTTCATCGGCGATACCGGACCACACACCAGGAATTTCTTCTGGCCAGCAGTCATCCCGGTCACGCGCTGGCCACCGCGGACACTGTCCGGCAACTCGCTGCCGTGCAGTCTCCCGAACGCGGGGGAATGATCGAGCAAGTCGATGTGCGACGGACCGCCGGATTGGAATAGGTAGATGACGCGTTTCGCCTTCGCGGGGAAATGCGGCAACTCGCTGTTTCCTGATTGCGCGGCGGAGGCTTCGTTGAGCAATGACGTCGTCGCCAGAGCTCCGAGCCCAATGCCGGACTGCCCGAGGAAGGCGCGGCGCGATAGTAGAGTTTTGGTGTCGTCGTTGATCATTGTCTTGTCATGGCCTCGTCCATGTTTAGCAAAGTGCTGGCGACCAGCGTCCACGCGACTTGCACGGGATCGCCACTGCCCGATGCCCCAGCAGAGGCTAGCAATTGGCGCGCCTTCTCCGCCTGCGATTGGTAAGCCTGCCGGTAGCGAACCAGCGCGGCCGAGAGGACGTCCAGTTCCTTCGTCGTCGGCGCTCTGCCAAGAACCCGTTTGGCTCCGAGATCGATCCCGTTTTGCGGCGAGCCCTCTGCCGCCATGAGGTCTCCGAGGGCGCGCGCCGCCTCGAGGAATTGCGGGTCGTTCTGCATCACCAGCGCCTGCAGTGGCGTGTTGGTATTGAGACGTCGAACGCTACAAGTCTCGCGGCTCGGGGCGTCGAAGATCGCCATGCTCGGTGGCGGCGAGGTTCGCTTCCACACGGTGTAGAGGCTGCGCCGGTAGAGTACGCGACCGCTGCCGGGCAGGAACTTCTGCGAACTGAACGGCTTCGGGTAGCCGTAGTGGCTCACCTCTTCCCACAGGCCGTCGGGCTGGTAAGGGTGAACGCTCGGGCCGCCGAGATCGTCGTTCAGCAGGCCGCTCGCCGCGAGCGCGCCGTCGCGCACGAACTCAGCCGCCAACCGGAACCGCGGCGCACGAGCCAACAGGCGGTTGTAAGGATCCTTCTCCAGCAGTTCCGGTGTCGCCGCGGACTGTTGACAGTAGGTCTCCGACATCACCATCTGGTGCAGCAGACGACGCAGATCCCAGCCACTGGCGACGAAATCTGCCGCCAGCCGGTCGAGTAGTTCGGGATGCGAGGGGAACTCGCCCTGCGTGCCGAAGTCTTCCGCGGTTTTCACCAGACCGGTCCCGAACAGCATCTGCCAGTAGCGGTTGACGATGACGCGCGAGGTAAGCGGGTGATCTGGATCCACCAACCAATGGGCGAGATCTAGACGCGTCCGTTTGCCGTTCGGGGTCCCCGCTACGCCCAGGGGAGGGAGAGTCGAAGGCGTCCCTGCGCTCACCTCGGCCCCGGGTTGGTCGTAGGCACCGCGGGTCAGGATGTGCGTCTTGCGAGGCTTGTAGTCCATCACCATCACAGTCGTTCGCCCCGTGTCGGCGGCCTTGCGCAAGATTTTCTCCTCGAGGTCCAGCTGGTTCGTCAAGGTTTTGAAGGCCGGCTGCATCTCCGCGAACGCGGTGTTGATCGTTGCCCAATGTTCGGTCGTGCGATCCGCCTTGGCCATGCCCAGCGCCTGGTGGAGCGCATCGGGTCCAGCGTCCAATGGCTCCTTGCCATACAGCGTTCCCCATGCGCCGCCTCCATGTTTGACGAGTTCCGCGGCAGGCTCCCAATTTGTCCCGGCCGCCCCCGCAACCAGCAACCTCGCCTGCCATTTCTTGTCGGTGACGACGTGCCACTCCTCACCATTCGCCGCTCGCATCGCCAAGCTCAACAACAGCCCCGCAGGGCTAGCTCCAATGTTCGTCGCACGCACGGCGATAGTGTTGTCGCCGACTTTCAGTCCGCGGACTTCGAAAACCTTCGGCCTGGTCCAATCATCGGATGAACCGATCGACCGGCCATTGATTTCCACCTCGCAAGCATTGTCACAGGTGACCCATAGTCGCGCCTCCGCCGGAATGGCTTCCAAGTTGAACCGACGTTCGAACTCGACCGACTCGGCAGTTCTGTCCGCGGCAGACCAAATCCACGACGGTTGATCTTGCGGGAAAAGAACCAACTTCTTCGCGACTGCTCTGCCATTTTTGAGCAGCCCGAGGCTCGCCAGCTGCTCCGTTTCCCACCGGTCACGCTGCACCGCGATGCGCGCCAGGGGCACAGCTCGGAGGCGCTTCAATTCTGCAATACGCACGGCGGCGTCCCGCTTCACCCGCTCGGGTGAACAGATCGCTGAACCCGCCTCGATCAGCGGCCCCGTGTTGGCGTTGGTCGCACCGCTGCCCGGCTCGCTAGATTGGTTGAAGAACGCGTAAAACTGGTAGAACTCCTTCTGCGTGATCGGGTCGTATTTATGATCGTGACACTGCGCACATTTCATGGTTAGCCCCATGAACACCGTGGCGACCGTATCGACCTTATCGACGTTGTAGGTCACCCGGTATTCCTCGGGGATCGTTCCGCCCTCGTGCGTGTTCATGCTGTTGCGCAAAAACCCGGTGGCGACGCGTTGCTGCTCGGTGGCGCCCGGCAACAGATCTCCAGCGATCTGCTCGACCGTGAACTCGTCGAAGCGCTTGTTGGTGAGGAAGGCATTGAGCACCCAGTCGCGCCAGATCCACATGTCGCGGTGGTCATCGATCGAGTAGCCGTTTGTGTCCGCATAACGCGCCCCGTCTAGCCAGTCGACAGCGAGGCGTTCGGCGGCGGCGGGCGACCGGAGAAGCCGATTGACCACCCGTTCGTAGGCATCCGGGTTGTGATCCACAAGGAACGCGTCGAGTTCCTCCGGCGTCGGCGGTAAACCGGTAAGATCCTGGGTGATTCGGCGCAACAAGGTCGCCCGATCGGCGGGCGGTGCCGAGCGCAATCCAGTCCCGTCGAGGCGAGCTCGGATCAGCGAATCGATCGATGCTCCCTGTGCTGCCTTCAGCGCTTGGAATGCCCAGTGTCCCTCGTACTCCGCGCCCTGGTCAATCCACTGCCCGAGGACTTCGATCTGCCCTGGGGTGAGCCGATGGTTTGAGTCCGGAGGGGGCATCTTCTCATCCGGATCACTCGAAGTGATGCGCTTCCACAGCTCGCTTGCCTTGCGGTCTCCGGGGACCAGCGCTTGGCGATCCTCCCCCTTTCCGAGTAGCGCCGTCGCCGACTCGAATGAATGAAGTTGCAGCCCCGCTTTCGCGTCCTTCGCTGCCGGTCCGTGGCAACCAAAGCAATTATCTGAAAGGATCGGACGGACGTCGCGATTGAATCTCAGTGGATCCGGTTCCTCTCCCAATGCGAAAGAGGTCAACAGAGGCACGGCGAAGACTAGGAGCATCAACACAATGGATGCCACGGTGGATCGAATTCTCATGAGCAGATCAAGTAAAGATGTCCATGGCGGTAAAAATGGTGGCATGCAGGTCTTCGGCTGAGACGGGATTCTCTACTGCAACCAGAGGACGTTCGTCAGCGGTCTTACCATAAATAAAGCCCTTTTTTAAGCCACCGGTGAAATGACGGTGCAAGCCGTAGTGCTTCATCTCCGCGAGTGATCGTAACATGTATTTTTCCTTTCGTTATTCCCGGTTTTCAGCGCTTGCCTGCGCCACACCCAGGGAATATATCGCAACCGTGCGTTTTCACATCATTGCTAAAATCAATGTATGTATCGACTCAGTCGATGGGCTTACTGGCCGCCGATGGCCGGGTTCAGCCAGGGCGTCCTGGCGTGAAACCAGAAGGGACCCATCGCCTCGACGTGCCCGTCGGAGAGCGAGTTGACACTGCGCCCGCCGTGACGCAGGTGTGGCCCACCCCACCACGGGTTGCTCAGGCCGGTCATGCACGGCGGGCAGCCGGAGCCGTTAATCATCACGGCGGGATCGCCGATCATGAACGCGCCCAATTTTGTGGTTGAATTCAAATCGACGCTTGGATTTTTGCTGGCGTTGGCCTGCACGCCGGAGTCCACAAGATAAACCACCTTCGAGTGGTTTTTCACGCTGGAATCCTTTGTGTGCACGTAGTTGACCCAGTGGCTCAGTTCGCCACCGAGCACGTGGTTCATCGCGTAGTCAGTGGCCACAGGATAAGGGAAGGGGGTGCCGCCGACATGGGTGGTCTTGATGCGTTTCCCCTTGCGCGACGGGCAGACGAGAATATTGGTCGTGTTCAGGTACGGATCAAGCAGCTCATACCAGGTGTGGAACACTTTTGAAAAGGGCGGATGGACGAAGATCACGACGTTTTTGTCGTCGTTGTCGGAGGTGTACATCTTGCCGGCGAGAAGGATCTGCTTGTTGTTATTGACGCAGTACGCCTCCTGCGCCTTGGCCTTGGCCCGCGCCAACGCCGGCAACAACATGGCAGCAAGGATCGCTATAATCGCGATGACCACCAGCAGTTCAATCAATGTGAAGGCTCTCTTTTTTTTCATGAAAACTAATCCAGGCAAAAGTCCCCAACCCGGCTAACCGGCAAAAGAACCATCGACGCCCAAAAGTTCAAGACCTATTTTGTCGTGTGCCAAAACAACTCGCGGGGCCGCCGAAACACGGACAGTCACTTCACGCCGTGACGGCGTAGGTGTTCCGCGAACCAGGCATTGACGGCGCCGCTCCGGACCGACGGGTGGTACGGGGCTTCCTCGGTGGGTAGTTCCCTACGGAATTGCTTGAGCAACTTGGCGTATTTGGGACGGGCCGCAAGGTTGATCCACTCGTTGGGATCGGCGGCGTGGTCGTAGAGTTCCTCGGAGCCATCCTCAAAGCGCAGGTAGCGGTGGCGCTCGGAGCGCAATGAATGATTGCCGCGGGCGTAGGTGGTCAGCGTGGCAAACCGCCAGTCCGCCGAGGGATTCCTGAGTAACGGAACCAAGCTGTCGCCTTGGTTGCTCTTTTTGGCCGGCAAACCGCACATCTCGAGCATCGTCGGATAAAGGTCGATCAACCCGACCGGCTTCAAGCAAAGCTGCCCCGCTTTACCGAACTGCTTGCCTTGCGACTTGGCCGGAACGACGACGAGAGGCACCCGCGCCGATTCCTCCCACAGGCTGTGCTTGCTCACGCGATCCTTTTCACCGAGATGGTAGCCGTGATCGCTGAACAGAACGACGACGGTATCGCCGCCATGCGGCCCCTTGTCCAGGGCGTCGAGTACGCGGCCAACCTGGTGGTCCACGAAAGCAACACAAGCCAGGTAGGCTTGGACGCATTTGCGAAACTGCTTGTTGTCGTTCCTCTGTAGAAAGGCGAGACTTGGGTACTTCGGTAGTTCATGGATGCGGCGGCTGATCTCGGGGACGTCCAGCAGATCGTCGTTGCGGACAGGCGGCAACATCACGTCATCCAGGGGAAAAAGGTCGAACCACTTTTGGGGGACGTAGAACGGGACGTGCGGCCGAATAAAACCAACGGCGAGGAAGAACGGCTCCTTGCTCTCCCCGGCGAGGCGTTCCACGGCCCAGTCGGCCGACTTGTGGTCGCTCATGTCGTCGTCCTTCTCGGGAAAGGCACCCCAGTCGGTCTGGGTGCCTGTCCACGGCACGTCGGGCAAATGGTAGTTGAAACGCCTCCCGCCGGACGGCTTGGGGCCAGAGCCGTCGAACTTGCTGCCATAGGAATCAAAGGCCAGCTTGGCCGGATACCCGTGGGTGATCTTGCCGACCGCCAGCGTCCGGTAACCATGATCGGCGAAACGATGCGAAACCATCTGACCGTGGAAGAAGGTCTTGTCCTGCTCCATGGCCTTGCCCGCGGGCTGTTGGTAGACACCCGTGACATGGGGATAGTAACCGGAAAGGAGGGACGCCCGAGACGGCCCGCAGATAGGCCCTTGGCAATGGGCGTTGACGAACAAGGTGCCCCGCTTGGCCAAGCGGTCGATGTTTGGGGTGCGGGCCTGCGGATGCCCATCGAGACAGCCGACCCAATCGTTGAGATCATCGATGACGATGAAGAGCACGTTCGGCTTGGCCAAGGGGTGGGCGGCGGCAGCCAGGCACAGCGCGAGCATGACGGTAAACTTGCGACAAGTCATTTGCTTGGTCAGCAGACGGTGCGCCCGGCCAAGCCGGCTTTCAAGTTTTCAGTTGCACGATTGCTCCGGCGTTTCTGCTGGCCAAGCGGGGGGTCTTCGGAAAGACTGCCGCCCCTCCGAGGCAGCCAGTCAGCGGCTTGAATATTGTCCAGATAACACCCGGCGCCGGGGGCATGTATTGTGGAAACTGTTTCCGCGACAACGCCCTCGTGGCGCAGCTCAGGCGGATGGGCCACCATGCGCTGATGGTTCCGCTGTACCTCCCACTCACGCTGGATGAGACGGATCAAAGCGAAGGTACGCCACTCTTCTTCAGCGGGTTGAACGTTTATCTCGCGCAGAAGTTCAACTGCTTCAAAAAAGCGCCTAACTGGCTCCGGCGCATGCTCGCCGCCGAGTGGCTGCTCAACTGGCTCGGCAACTTCGCCGGCAAAACCCGCGGCGCGGACGTCGGCGACCTGACGCTCTCGATGATGCGCGGCGAGTCGGGCCACCAAGCGCGCGAACTCGAGCAGCTCATCGCCTGGCTCAAGGAGCACGAGCAGCCGGATGTCGTCTGCCTCTCGAACGCGTTGATCGCCGGCTTGGCCAAGCGGCTCCGCGCGGAACTCGGCGTGCCGGTGGTCTGCCTGCTCGAAGGCGAGGACGCGTTTCTCAACTCGCTGCCCAGCCCGCAGCGCGAGCAGACGTGGGCCGAGCTTCGCGAGCGCGTCGCCGACATTGATTTGTTTATCGCGCCGACCCGCTACTACGCCGACACCATGGCCAAGCGCGCCGGGATTCCCGCCGACAAGCTCGAGCACATTCACAACGGCATCAACCTCGACGGCTTCGAGCCAAGCCCACTGCCGGACGACCCGCCTGTGCTCGGCTACTTCGCCCGCATGTGCCCGGAGAAGGGACTCGACTCGCTCATCGACGCGTTCATCCGCCTGAAGCAAACCGGCCAAGTGCCGGGACTCAAGCTGGCCGTCGGCGGCGGCTGCCAGCCGTTTGACAAGGTGTTCGTCACGGAACAAAAGCAGCGACTCCGTGATGCCGGTCTGCTTGGCGACGCGATATTCAGCCCGAACCTCGACCGCGACGCGAAGCTGGCGTTTTACCGAGGGCTCACAGTGCTCAGTGTGCCGGCGGCGTTCGGTGAGGCGTTCGGCCTCTACGTGGTCGAGGCGATGGCCTGCGGCGTGCCGGTCGTGGCGCC
>JASLKI010000288.1 GCA_030747575.1 Verrucomicrobiota bacterium
TGCTGAGTACCGAGTGGCCTTATGACAGGCGTGCCAAGGAGATCGAACTACCCGGGGCGATGCCGCTGGTCAGGGAGTTTTGCCGAAAGACAAAATCCAGTAGCTTTACTACTCCAAGGAAGCGTCGTTTTGAAACGGGTAGCGGAAAGTACCGTTCCCATTGGTTGACCGCAGATTTTTCAAAGGAAGGCAGCGGAGTCACCATGTTCGCCTACGAGTTTGCGAAGGCACTGAACCGACCGGGCATCCCACAGGGCTTCATCACGATGTCATCCGGGCGAGGGGGGCGGAACCGGCAACTCTCTTCTCCGTTGTCCTGGACCTCCTTCCAAGGGGTAAGGAACGTGAAGAGCCCGGCCTTTAAATCCCGCCTTGAGGAATTGTTCCTGCAGTTCCCCAGCTCCGGGGTGGCAAGAAAGGCTGCCGCTGGGCATCTTGAGGAGGTTAAAGAATTTGTGACAAGTATCACCGCGGGCGGTAAGAAGTTTGCGGATTCATCGCGCTTTGCGCTCAAGGCACCTTCCTTCCCTGAAGCGGGCAAGAGAGGCACCGTTGCCTCCGATACGATTCCAACCTATACCTACAACTGGTGCGTGAGCCCGCTGACCCCCATGAGTGTTGCGGGTGTGGTTTGGGTGCCTTCCGAAAGCAATATCGGCGAGAACCCTGCCCATTATGCGGCCGAACTGGAGACCTACGCCAAGAGCCTTCCGGACACTTACGGGCAGGAGAAAATTCAGTTCCTCTACGCCCAACCTGCAAGCTCACTGGTTGAAGGCCTCACTGCCCCCAAGATTAAGGGGGCCAAAAGTGTCTCCTTTGAGCAATGGCCCAAGAGTTTAAAAAGCATTGCCGCCGCATTGGCTGAACTGGCTGAGTAAGGCTGGCTAATTTAAATAAACAAAAATGTATCCATACCCCATGACCCGATCAATCTTGTGTTTACTCCTCTCGACGCTCTTGTTTCTCCCAACCCATGCTGCGGAGGTTTCTTTTCTCCTGCCTGATCCCGATGGAAA
This sequence comes from Verrucomicrobiota bacterium, assembly GCA_030747575.1. Classification (GTDB taxonomy): domain Bacteria; phylum Verrucomicrobiota; class Verrucomicrobiia; order Limisphaerales; family UBA1096; genus UBA1096. The sequence goes on from JASLKI010000288.1 coordinate 1,020, forward strand.
ACCGGGGGATGCAAGCAAACCGATCAAGGTCTACATTCTGGCCGGCCAGTCAAACATGGTTGGCATGGGCAACTTAAGCGGAGCCAGGAATGTCTACGATGGAGTCTACCTGAGCTCGGATCCTGGCGTTCCTGATGGGCCACTGCAGATTTATAAAGTGGGCAACTACAAGACCTCACCATTGGCCGTTTATCTTCCTGACGGAAAGAAGACCGACAAACCGATTGCCGAAGGACAGTTCGAGGTGTCACGGAGTGGCGTGTATCAGTTGAGCTGTGGTTTTGGTGCGGGTTCCCGTGCCGTGATATTGCTTGAGGGTAAGGTCATCCGGCAGGAGGTAAAGCTTGAGGCAGGGAAGCGATACTCGTTTTCAATCAAGGACTTCAAGGGTGAGCCGCCAAGGTTTTGGATGCGGAAGATGGACCTGCTCGGTAATGGCGATCTCGAAGCCGTCGCCAAACGTGAGGGCAAATTTCCGTGGTTGGTGGATGCCGCCGGCGAATGGTCGGTAAGGCATGATGTTTGTTTTCAGGAAGCGAGGCTGGTCAAGGATGGGCGTGGTTCGCTTTTGAGCGCCACTTCCAACGGCAAGTCCATCGGGCCGGAGCTTGGTTTTGGCCACGTCCTCGGCACGTTCCATGACGAGCAGGTCCTGCTAATCAAGACGGCGCAGGGCAACCGTTCACTGGGTTTTGATTTCCGTCCGCCGTCGAGCGGGCGCACCGATCCAGGTAATGAATTCGAGTCTGCCGAGTACAAGCTCATGGTTGAAGGCGTCCGTAAGACGCTCGCCAACATCGACAAGGTTGTGCCGGGGTACAAGGATCAGGGGTACGAAATCGCCGGTTTTGTTTGGTTTCAGGGCCACAAGGACAGCTTCTCTGAAGTGTTGATCGAAGAATACGAAAAACATCTGGTCAACCTGATCAACGATGTCCGCATGGAGTTCAAGACGCCAAAACTGCCGGCGGTGGTCGCCACCGTTGGGTTTGGCGGAAACAATATGCAGGAGAAGTTCCTGAGGATTCTCAAGGCCCAGATGGCCGTCGGTGACGCCAAGGAACATCCGGAGTATGCCGGTAATGTTGCTTCAGTCGATACCCGCGACTTTTGGCGTGAGGTGGACGAATCGCCAACCAACCAGGATTACCACTACAATCGCAACGCTGAGACCTACCTGTTGATCGGGGACGCCCTCGGTCGCGCCATGGTCAGGTTGCTCGGCGGCAAGGCAGAACCTCTGCCTCTGGCCCCGAGACCTAAACGCGTCATTGCCGGGCAGGGCGTTGAGCGATCGGAATGGGAAAAAGCCGCTGCACAGAAGGCGCTGAAGCCGATTATCCTCGATGGCATTGCAGCTTCCTATATTTCCAACCCGCGCTACAACAAGGCCCTGCTCCAGGAGTCCGCTGGCGAACGCCCGCAGCGGGCAAACCAGTTTCTGCGGGGAGCGATGTACGGACTCGAAAACTGCTACCGTGCGGCCGGAGTCGACGACTACGATTGGCATTCCTTCGGCCCTGACTTTAACAAAGTAGACTGGAGTTACTACAGCTTTGATCCCAAGGAAACTTTGCCCAAGGACAAAGGCAGTCGCTACCGTAAGGTAACCTATCCCGCAGGCATGGAGAACTGGTTCGCACCCGTGTTCGATGCAGGTAAGGCTGGATGGAAGAAAGGCCTGCAACCGTTCGGGCAACTGGATGGCAAATTGGCACCGCTTTCAGAAACATGCACTGCCCCATTTTGCCGGTGTGGTGAAAAACCGAAGACCTTATGGGAAAAGGAAGTCCTGCTGGTTCGCGGTACGGTGGAACTTCCGTCACTAAAGAAAGATCATCGTTACCGTCTGGTGGTGGGAGGATCGGCTCATGTGAATTCAGGTGAAGGTTACGCGATCTATGCCAACGGCAAGTTGATTGCCGAGTCAAAAACCGGGGTTGCGGTCAGGCAGGGCGGTCAGCCTCGCGGCGTCCATATCTACGGCGATTTTATTGATGAATTCAAAGATGGTCAGGTCACTCTCGCAGTGACCAGTTTCCTGCGCTATAACCATCCACGTCGCGGTCTTCAACCGCCACGCGGTCATATTTCCCTGCAAATTGAGGAACAAAAACTGCCTCCGCTAAAATAGAGACAAAAGGACCGACTCTTGATGCAATTTCATTCACTCCGCACCCGCATCAAAGTCGTGCTTGCATCGGCAGTGGTTTGCCTGTCTTTCGTTGAGGCAGTCTTTGCCGCTGAAATTCCTTCAGGGAAATCCGGTTTTGAGTCGCATATCAAACCGTTTTTTAAGACGTACTGTGTTGGGTGCCACGGACCGAAAAAGAGCAAGGGCAAGATCACCCTGCACAGCCTCGCTGGTGACCTGACTGCAGGTCAGGAGCTGGAACGATGGGAGTTGATTTTGGATGTGCTGAAAGCCGGAGAGATGCCTCCGGAAGAGGAGATGGTGCGGCCTGCCAAGTCGGTAGTGGCAGCGGTGACACAGTGGATTGAGTCGGACTTGCGTGACTATGTAAAACAGGCGAGTGGGGACGCGGGCGTCACAAGAACGCGTAGGCTCACCAACTTCGAGTATCAGAACACGATGCGTGATCTGTTGGGTTTTGAACTCGAGCTATCCAAAGACCTGCCCGTCGACCCGGAAAAACCGTATCATTTCAATAATACTGCGGAATTTATGATGATCGGGCCGGATCAACTGGTTCGCTACAAGGAAGCCGCACGCAGGGCTATGGCAGGCGCGATTGTCGACCCGGGAAAACCGGAAGTCCACCGGGTCAGTGCGAAGTGGGAACACGGCAAGCCCGGCAAGGACGGATTGTCCGAGGCCGAAATTGGCGTTTATCAGGGGCCAGGAGTCGGCCGGAAAACAGTCGGCTTGAAAAGCTGGCCCAAAACAGGTGACTTTAGGATTCGCGTCAAGGCATCAGGGAATTTCCCGGTAGGATTCAAGGAAGTGCCACTCCGTCTAGTGATGGGCACCGACCTCCGTCATGATTCTGGATCGGGGGTCTATCAGGAAGTGGGAACCGTTCATCTGATAAACACCCCTGACAACCCTGAGGGGTTTGAGTTTCGGGGCCGCATTGAGAATATCCCGGTTCAGCCGTCCAGTAAGCATAGAAATAAGGTGCGCCCTCCCAGCATCACCATCACCGCCCAGAATATTTTCGACAACGGCGAACTCAACGACCATCGCAAGAGCGGCTTCGATGCCTCCTGGAGTGCCAAGGCTCCCCGTGTGGTCCTCCAGTCGCTCGAGTTTGAGGCTCCCATGGCTGAGATCTGGCCGCCGGAGCATCATACCCGCATCCTCTTTGAATCACCGCTGCGTGACACAAACACTGGCGAGTACGCTTATGAGGTCATCAAGCGCTTCATGATGCGGGCGTTCCGACGCCCTGTTGCCAGGGATGAGGTTGATCACTATTATCGGATCTACAAGATCTACGATGCCGAGTTCGATACTCTTGAGCAGGCGATGCGCGAGACGCTGGCGATGGTGCTGATATCTCCCCAGTTTCTTTATCACATGGCCATTGATGTCGCCGCCGCGACGAAGCAATACGAACTCGCCTCACGCCTCTCCTATTTTCTTTGGGGAAGCATGCCAGACAAGGAGCTGTTCGATCTCGCTGCGTCAGGTAAACTGAATGCCCTCCCAGTGATTAAGACTCAGGCACGTCGGCTTTTGGCCGACAAGCGTGCCGAAGATTTTGTTAAAAATTTCACCACCCAGTGGCTGAGTATTGCCAAGATGAAAACGGTTAACATTAACCGTGATCTCTTTCCCCGGTTTCTCTATACCGTGCATGTCGGTGCGCGACGTGGTCAGGAGCAACAGTTCCGCCCAACCATCCGCGACTACATGCACGAGGAGACGGTGGGTTTCATCAGTGAGTTGATCCGAAAAAACGCGAGCGTCATGAATGTCGTCGATTCGGATTTTGCTTACCTCAATGAACCGCTTGCGGTGCATTACGGTGTGGAAAGTGTGAGGGGATTGAAGCTTCGTGCCGTTCCGCTTAAGCCTGGGCACCGTCTTGGCGGACTGCTAACGCAGGGGTCGGTGTTAGTGGGAAACTCCACGGGTTCGGCTCCCCACCCGATCTATCGGGCTGTCTGGCTGCGCGAGGCGATTTTGGGTGACAAGGTCAAGCCACCACCTGCTGAAGTTCCGGCTTTATCCGATTCCGCCGGAGATTCCGCAGATGAAGCGGTCTCGATCAAGGATTTACTCGCGCTCCATAGAAACAAGGAAAGCTGCTACGATTGTCATGTGCGACTTGATCCGTGGGGTATCCCCTTCGAACGCTACAGTGCGATTGGGAAATACCAGCCCTTTGTTCCCAAGGCCAAGGTTCGGGTGCGAGGTTTCAGCCATAAACAGGACAAGACCTTCGCTGGCTATAAGGCCTATCTGAAATCGATCTACACAGAGGAAGTGAAAGCCTCCTCGCGTGTGCCCCACGGCCCCGCTGTTGACGGGATGATGGAACTCAAAAAATATTTGCTCAATGACCGGAAGGATGAGATCGCCGAGAACATTATTCGGAGGCTGATGGCATACAGTATCGGCCGGGAACTCACCTACCGCGATCGATTTGAGGTCAAGAAATTGCTGAAGCTCGCGGAGGAGGACGGATACAAACTGCAGGACATGATCATATCCATTTGCCAGAGCCCCACATTCACAGGTACCCTGACTAGGAGGGAGTAGTACCGTGAAACAGAAATCCTGGCATATTAATCGGCGTGAGTTCATTAGGGGCGGTGGTGCTGCGCTGGCCTTGCCATTCCTGCAGGGCATGTCCTGGGGCAAGGCAGCAGCAGGCAAGGAATTGCCGAAACGGATGGTGGTAAGCTACATCGCCTACGGTGTCTACGAACCGAAAACCAAGGACGGTTCACACCACGACTGGAACTGGTGGCCGTGTGAGAAAGCCGGTCGGCTAACTTTCAACCAATCAACAGCTCCCTTTGCACCGCTGAAGAACTCGGTAAGCTACCTCCGTGGTCTCGAGCACGCAGGTGGGGTTGGAATGGGCGGCCACAGCAGTGGCGATGTTTTCGCTACCGGTGCCAACATGGCGGGCATGGAAAAAACAAACAATGTTTCCGTCGATCAGGTTGCCGCGAAGTTGAATGGGCACCAGACACGCTATGCCTCACTCGTGTTGGGTACCGAGGGTGGCACGGGCTCATATGGCAGTGCCAAGACGCTCTCGCACTACGGCCCGGGTCGCCCGATCCCGTCGATGCACCGTCCTCAGGAGATTTTCAACCGCCTTTTCAAGCCCTACGCAGGCAAGGGGATCGAGCAAGTCCGCGCCGACCTCAAACGTGAGGCAAGTGTGCTCGATCTGATACTTGCTGACTCCAGAAGACTTCGGGGTCGGCTTGGAAAAGAAGATCAACGGAAAATGGACGAGTATCTCGACTCGGTGCGTGCTCTGGAAAAACGTGTCGAACGTACCAGTCAGTGGAC
>JASLKI010000289.1 GCA_030747575.1 Verrucomicrobiota bacterium
GGCAACTGGAAATGACCGTCGCTCTTCATTTCCTTCTTGGCGTCGGCCCACCATTTTTTCCAGTCCTCCTCGATGACATCTGGCACCAGCGACTCTTGAATCTGCGCCACGGTGGCCCGCCCGCCGAAGCTCTCGAGAACCAGTTTGATCAACTCAAGATGGTTCCGTGCAGCCGTGCGCTGCAGCCCTGCCAAGTCGGTGGCCTTGCGTGCCTGGATATGGCTGGAACTGAGCGGCTTAAGAATGGTTGCCGCAAACCCGAGATCCATCGAATGACCCGGCTTGGCCTGGAAGTCGATGGTCATCTTGGCCATCAACGTATCCACCGTGGTGATCTTCCCGGAGCCCCACGAGCGGTGGGTGCAAAAACCGGCTGTCACCAACTCCGTCAGCGCATCCGTTAACTTGGGATCCAGTTTCCCGTCCAGGACCAGTCGCTTGAGCTCGCTCTGGAGCTGGTCAGGTTGCTCTGCGGCGGTGGTTGTTTCTGCTGTTACTTCCTCGGTCATTGTGTCGTTCATCAGGTAAAACTCGGCCTGCGCCGCCAAAGCCGGCATTCTAGCGCCGTGCTGGGAAAGAAACCAAGACAAATTGCTCTCCAATCGTTGCTGCGCTCGCAACAAACTCACCGGGCCGTAGAGCCGATCCTCTCCCATGAGTTCCAGTCCGCCACTCTCTCCCCCGCCGACACCGGCCTCTGCCGCGAACTCGTCTCCGGCTGTGTGCGCTGGCGCCGACTGCTCGACTGGCTTATCGAGCGCACCACCGAGGGCCGAGAACAAAAGCCAGCCGTGCGGGAGATTCTCCGGCTGGGCTTGTACCAGATTTTCTTCCTCAACCGCATCCCCGAGCACGCCATCGTCGATGAGAGCGTCCGCTTGGCCAAGGCCGAGAAATGCCTCGGCCAAGCCGGGTTCATCAACGCGATGATGCGGCGCTTCCTCCGCGAGCGGGAGCAAATCACCCGCGATATCGCCGACTTGCAGGACGCTCGACCGGCGCTTGGCCAATCTCATCCCGACTGCCTTTACGAGCAGTGGGAACAGCGCTGGGGCCGCGAAAAAACCGTCCGCCTCATGGAGTGGAACAACCAGCCTGCCCCGACCTGCGCCCGTGTCAACCGACTGCTCACCGACCCCCAACGCCTGGCCAAGCGCTGGGAGGACGAAGGCGTCGAGGCGTCGTCGATCAACTGCGACTGGGCCACAACCGGTGACCTGTTTCGCCTGCGCAAACACCCCCCGCTCGAGTCACTCGCCAGCTTCCGCGACGGTCTGTTCTACGTGCAGGACCCCAGCACGCTGCTCTCCGTCTCCCTGCTCGATCCGCAGCCTGCCCAAGCCGTGCTCGACCTCTGCGCTGCGCCCGGCGGCAAGACCTGCCATATCGCCGAGTGCATGAAAAACGAAGGCCGACTCATCGCGCTCGACAACAGCGAGTCGCGACTCAAGTTGTTGCGCGAAAACTGCGACCGCATGCGCGTCACCTGCGCCACTCTTGGCCAAACGGATGCCACGGCGACGGGCAAGTACGACCGGGTGCTGGCCGATGTCCCCTGCTCGAACACCGGCGTGATGCGTCGCAGGCTCGACCTGCGCTGGCGCCTCAGCCCCGGCGGAGCCAGCCGGCTCGCCGACGAGCAACTCAAGCTGCTTGGCCAGGCGGCAGCACACACCAAGCCGGACGGACAACTCGTTTACAGCACATGCAGCATCGAGCCGGAGGAGAACGAGCAACTCGTCGCCCGATTTCTCGAGGCGCACCCCGGGTGGCGACTCGCCACCGAGCGTTCGCTGCACCCGGTCGAGGACCACACCGACGGCGCCTACGCCGCCCGCCTCACGCGGCAAGCCAAAAACTAATTTTTATTCGTCATATTTTGGCATCTGATGTCATTTCGGCAACGTGCGTGTGGTAAAATCACGGATGATTAGGGAGTGGATGCGACGGCATCCGCCCGACCGACCCGCCTTGGAGCGTTAGCTGGCAGTGGAAACGGTTTGTGGACATCCGCAGCACGTTTGCATCGGTGGATCGCGCGACTGCGGGCAGCGGCAGACCGGTGTTCGTTTTCAACATCACCGGGAACCGGTTTCGCTTGATTACCGCCATTCACTTCAACCAGCAACACATCTTTACACTGCGGTATTTGACACATGCGGAATACGACAACGAAAACTGGAAAGGGGGGTTAAGAAAACATTACGCCGGAAAACGAATTGAAAGTTTGCGGAGTTGCCGAAGAATTACGTGGGCTTTGCCAAGTGCTTTTGCACCGCCTCATTCGTTCGATTGCCGAAAGCGACGAGGCTTATGAGTTGCCATCGGTGATGGCGGGGCACCGGTTGACGAAGGATCAAGAGGACTACCTGGAGGCGCTTTCGCGCCTTCATCGAGCAATACGAGAACAAGGCGGATCCCGAGCCGAAGAAGAAAACCCCCGCTCACGGGATTCACCGGTATCTCTGCCAGGAGAACGGAATGAGCGGTGCCGGCTTGGGACGGTTACTGGAGGTGGACCGAACTCTGGCAACACGCATCCTGCGAGGAGAACGAACCCTGACGGTGTCGCACATTCAAAAAATCTGAAAACGGTTCAAGCTATTTGCAGAGCGTTTTTTTTGATCGGTAAATCAGGAGCTACCCCGCTTGGGCAAGCGGGTTTTGGGCGAAGCGGTATTCCTCGACTACTTGGCCGTTGATGAGGTGTTCCTGAATGATGCGCTCGAGGACTTCCGGCGTGCAGGAGTGGTACCAGGCGCCCTCGGGATAGACGACCGCGATGGGGCCGCGTGTGCAAACGCGGAGGCAGTTGGCCTTGGTGCGATACACTTTTGGCTCGAGACCAACGAGGCCGAGTTCCTTGAGCCGTGTTTTCAAGAACGCCCACGACTCAAGGCCGGCCGCCTTGGCGCAGCACTCCGGCTCGGTTTGGTCGGCACAGAGAAAAATATGGCGCTCAAACTTTTCCAGCCCAAGCGGCGCAGAGACTTTTTCAAGTTGTTCGTCCGCCACGGATTATTGGATCGGCTTTAGTTCCCGAATCCAGATGTTGCGGTATCGCACCGGGTTGCCGTGATCCTGCAACTTGATGTGACCGGGGCCGTGCACGCGGTACGGCTGGGTTTTCTTATGCCCGAGGATGCCAGGAATCTCCACGCCGTGCTGCGTGACCACGCCGTTGTGCAGCACGGTGATAAGCGCCTTCTTGACCACTTTGCCGTCGGAAAATTCCGGCATCTCGAAAATGATGTCGTACGCCTGCCACTCACCCGGCCGCCGACTGACGTTCACGCGCGGTGGGCGGAAACCGTATAGCGAGCTGGCCTGTCCGTCCGGGTAGGTAAGGTTGTCGTAGTTGTCCTGCACCTGCACCTCGTAAAGCCCGGCGAGGTAGACGCCCGAGTTGCCCCGGCCCTGGCTACTGCCCTTCACCTCCGACGGCGACGCCCACTCGATGTGCAACTGCACGCTGCCAAATTTCTGCCGGGTCTGGATCGTGCCAGATTTTTTGCCGCACTCGAAGAAGCCGTCGCGAACTTTCCACTTCGGCGGGTTGCCTTTGCCATCACTCCATGCATCAAGGTTTGTGCCGTCGAACAGCACGATGGCGTCCGACGGCGGCGTGCTCGGCTCGTCCCGCGGCGTCACTGTGCCGGGGTTGATTTGTCGCGGCTGCGGGCGGAACGGGTCATGCACCACCCACGGCGTGCCGGGAATCTCGGGCGTATTGGTGTAGCCGAATCGCACGCCTTTCAGCGACTCGATCTCGGCGACGCGGTAGCCACTCATGCCGTTGGCACGGTTCGGGGTGGAAATCCCGCCGTTGTACGACACCACGCCGAGAATGTCGGATTTGCCAAGGCGGCTCCACTCGTCGCCGGAGCGGAATTCGTAAATAAGAAATGCCCCGTCGAAGCCAAGCCGCAGTCCGACCTTGCCGGTGACATCCGCCTGACCAACAAGCGATTGTTCGCCATTACGGGATCGCATTGCATAAATCACGTCTTCCGAGCGGAACACGGAGGCATAACTGCCCTCCCCTGCGCTCAGGAAAATGCCGCCGGCACCCTCAATCGTGACTTCCTGGACCACGGCTTGAACGAGCTCGCCGAGTTTGCGGCGTTTCACCTCCCAGCCGCCAGTGCCAGGAATTTCGCCGAATTCACTCCAGCCCTCCTTGGAAAGGCTGGAATCCTCAAAAAGCACCTTGTCCGCCGCTTGGGCTGAAAGCAGTCCAAACGAGAGGATCACCGCCGTAAAAAACATTGTTTTATACATATTGGTAAAAATCGGGTCAGGAGTTGTAGCTCCTTAAGCAATCGCACTCCAGTCACAAAAATTAAAATAGTTTAAAAATGCCTTGAACAGCCCCGGAAAACTGACTAAGTTTTCTGCCCTTTTTCAGGGAAGGGGGCCATATTTAGATGCAGAAGAAACCTAAATCAATCAAGACTCGCAAGTCGGTAGCCAAGCGGTTCAAAATCACCGGCACCGGCAAAATCATGCGGAATCGCCCCGGAAAACGGCATCTTTTGGCCAGTAAAAACGCCAAGCGCCGCCGCAAACTCGGCACCCCGGCACTCGTGGACAAGACCGATTACGCCCGAGTGATGGAGAATCTGCCCTTCAGCCACTGAGCTTTCTTTAGCCCAATCAACCCAGTTTTATTTAAGCATCCATGAGAGTCACCAACGCAGTCGCCTCCCGCAAACGCCGCAAACGCATGATCGAAGCCGCCAAGGGCTTCCGTCTGCGCCGATCCAAGCTTTATCGCTACGCCAAGGACGCCATCGAGCACGGGCGCCAATACGCCTATCGCGATCGCAAAAACAAAAAGCGCACCTTCCGCGCTCTTTGGACTGTGCGCATCAACGCCGCCGCCCGCGACGCCGGCATCACTTACAGCCGCTTCATCGAGGGCCTCAAGGCCGCCAAGGTCGAGGTCAACCGCAAGGTACTCGCCGACTTGGCCGCCACCGACTCGGTCGCATTCGGCGAACTGGTGAGCACTGCCAAGAGCGCGCTCGAAGCCAAGGGCTGAGCGCTTGGCCAAGTTGACTTTTTGAGTGGGCGGTCTTTAATGGCCGCCCTCTTTGTTTCCAAACCAAGGAAACCTGACCATGTCATTCCTGGACGAAATCACCCCGCTAAAGGAAGGCGCCCTGCGGGCACTGCAAGCCGCCGACACCTTGCCCAAGCTCGACGACGTGCGCGTGCAATACCTCGGCACCAACGGCCAGTTCACCGGACTGCTCAAGCAGATGGGCGGCTTGGCCAAGGAGGAACGCCCCGCCGCTGGCAAGGCGGTCAACTTGGCCAAGGCCGAACTTTCCCAGGCGCTCGGCCGACGACGCGAGGAACTCGAGCTCGCCACCACCTCCCCGCAACGCGCCACCGACTTCACCGCGCCAGGACGCCGCCGTCCGCTTGGCAAGCAGCACCCACTCACCCAAGTCACTGAGGACATCGTCCACAGCTTTCGCAAAATCGGCTTCGCCGTGGCCGACGGCCCGGAGATCGAGAGCGAGCGTTACTGCTTCGACGCCCTCAACACTCCTGCCGATCATCCCGCCCGCGACACGCAGGACACCTTCTTTCTGGACACCGCCGACAGGCCGCTGCTCCGCACACACACGTCGTCCGTGCAGATTCGAGTGATGGAGCAAACCCCGCCGCCGATCCGTATTATCGTGCCGGGCCGCGTCTACCGCCGCGACACCGCCGACGCCACGCACAACCCGACCTTCCACCAGATCGAGGGCCTGTACGTGGACCGGAACGTGACGATGAGCGACCTCAAGGGCACGGTCGAGTTCGTGTTCAGGGAACTGCTCGGCAAGGAAGTGAAACTACGGTTCCGGCCGCATTACTTTTCCTACACCGAGCCGAGCCTCGAGATCGACTTCAGCAGCCCGCTCGTCCGCAAGATGGGCAAGGAATGGCTCGAGATCGCCGGCTGCGGCATGGTGCACCCGACGGTGTTTGAGAACGTCGGGTACGACCCGGAAGAATGGAGCGGCTGGGCATTCGGCTTCGGCATCGAGCGCATCGCGATGATCCGCTACGGTATCAGCGATATCCGCCTGTTCTACGAAAACGACCTCCGCTTCCTCAACCAATTTTAATCACTGGCCAAGCGGGGCGGGTGCCCGCAGGGTGAATTTTCCCACAAAGCGCACGAATGCGCTTGATTGCTGTTTGCCAATTGTTACTTTTTCGCAGCCGCGTGCAGGGCCGATCTGCAGCGACAACCGAAACCCTGACCGCACCGAAACCTGACTTGAAAATATTTGCCGGCAGTTCTAACTTAACGCTTGCTGATGCCATCTGCAACAACATTGGCATCGACCCGGGAAAACTCACCATCACCGCCTTCCCCGACGGCGAGACTTTCGCCAAGATCGAGGAGAACGTCCGCGGTGAGGATGTGTACGTCGTCCAGTCGACCTGCCCGCCGACAAACCATCACTTGATGGAATTGTTCATCATAATGGACGCGCTCAAGCGTGCCAGCGCCGACCGCATCACGGCGGTACTGCCGTATTACGGCTATGCCCGGCAGGATCGGAAGGATCAGCCGCGAGTGCCGATCACGGCCAAGCTCGTGGCCAATCTGCTGGTGGCCGCTGGGGCCAACCGAATTTTAACGATGGATCTGCACGCACAGCAAATTCAGGGGTTTTTCGACATTCCGGTGGATCATTTGTACGCCTCACCGGTGATATTCGCCTATCTCAAATACACCAAACGGGACAATCAAGTTGTTGTCAGTCCGGATGTTGGTGGCCTGAAAATGGCTCACGCCTATTCGGAAATGCTCGGAGCCGATTTAGCGATCGTCGCCAAACGCCGCACGAGCGCCACCGATACAGAGTCCGTGGGCATAATTGGCGAAATTGAGGGTAAAAATGCGCTTTTGGTTGATGATCTCACCGAAACCGCCGGTACGCTAGTCAACGCTGCGGCCATTCTCAAGGAACGCGGAGCGCTGAGCGTCCGAGCCTGTGTATCCCACACAATTCTCAATGATTTGGGTATTGACCGCCTGAAAAACTCTTGTATTGACGAATTGATAACGACTGATACAGTCCCCCGCCCCGAAATCGAGGGGTTGAATATTAACACCCTCTCTGTTGCGGGATTGCTGGGAGAAGCCATCCAGCGAATCCACAACAATTCCTCGGTGAACTCGCTGTTCCGATTTAAGGGAGCGCGCACCACCTGAGCACCCTCGGGGAGCAAGTTATTTAATAAAATGAAAGTAATCTCATTGGCGGCCAATCCGCGTGTGTTGACCAAGACCATTGCCAGCAAAAAACTCCGCAACGCCGGCTCTTTGCCCGGTGTCGTCTATGGCAATGGCGAACCGGAAACCGTCGAACTCGAAGCCAAGCAGTTTGAAAAGGCCGTAAAGTCCACCGTGGCCAAGAATTTCCTGGTGGAACTAGATATCAAAGGCAAAAAGAGCATGGCCCTGGTTCAGGAAACGCAAAAAAACCCCCTGACAAACCACTTCATTCACGTCGATTTCAAGCGCTTGACCAAGGACAGTGTCGTCACTGCCGAAGTCCCGCTGCAGCCTATCGGAACAGCTGCAGGCGTGCAATTGGGAGGCGTCTTGCAGACGCCGATGCACACGATCACGCTTAAGGGCAAACCGGCTGACATCCCGGAATGTATCGAGCCTGACATCAGCCATCTGGAGGTTGGCCAATCAATCCTCTTGGAGGAACTTGTTTTACCCAAGGGCATCGTCGCCATCGGCCAGGCGAAGGCTCAGGCGTTCGCAGTGACCACCTCACGCATGATGGCCAAGGCCGAGGAAGAAGATGCAGCAGCAGCAGCAGCAGCAGCCGATGGCGAAGTTGAAGGCGAAGCCGCTACGAAAGAGGGTGCCAAGGAAGCTGATGCCGCTGCTGGCGAAAAAAAGAAGGAAGATTGAAAATTTCAAACGACGATCCGCCCAACGGGCTGAGGCGTCGTGTTCTTTGAGAAGGCCCACGCATGGAAGAGACATTCCTGATCGTGGGCTTGGGCAATCCCGGAAAGGATTACGCCGCCACCCGGCATAATGTCGGGTTCATGGTGATTAACCGCTTGGCCAAGCGCTTGGGTGTAGAGTGGGAAGCGAGCAAAAAGTTCACCGCACGCTTGGCCAGGGGCATGCAGGACGGCAACACCGTCTTTTTAAGCAAGCCACAGGGCTACATGAACTTGAGCGGTCAATCCGTGGCACCCTTGGCCCAGTACTACCAGATTCCCAACCGGCGGGTCATGGTGGTACTCGATGATCTCGACCTGCCCCTCGGGGCCGTCCGCATGCGGACAGGCGGAGGAACAGGCGGCCATCGGGGCTTGGACTCCATACAGGGATTGCTCGGAAAAGACGATTTTCCTCGGCTGCGGCTGGGGATTGGCCGGCCGGAACCGAACCGGGATGTATCCGGCTTCGTGCTCGGCAAATTCGCCGACTCGGAGACTGGGCTGCTGGAAAAAGTACTGAAAACCGCGGCAGACCAGCTTGCCTGCTGGGTGCTGCAAGGCATCGGCCAGGCAATGAACGAATACAACGGGGACTACGCCCCAACAGAAAAAAAGACAGATGACGAAATACGAAGGGACGATCATCCTGAAGGAAACAGGACGTGAAAGCACCGTCGAGGAACTGCAAAACCTCATCTCGGCCGAGATAGACACGGCCGGCGGAAAAACCGGCGAGTTCAACGCAGTCGGCCAGAAGGATTTTGCCCGGGTGGCCAACCGCAAGAGCCCGGACGGCTTCTACCTCGAGGTCACGTTTGAGGGCGAGCCCGCCGCGACCAACGACCTGAAAAAGCGCCTGCTCAAAATCAAGGATGTCTTTCGCGTTTTCATCACGTGCCCAGGCTAAAGCGGATATTGACCCCCACCCCTATTGCGCTAGACTCAAGCCATGGCAAGCTTTAACAAAGTAATCTTGATGGGCAACCTGACCCGTGATCCCGAGTTGAGTTACACCTCCACCGGCCTCGCTATCGCAGGTTTCGGCATTGCAACGAATCGGCGCTGGAGAGATCAGGACGGGAACCAAAAAGAGGAGGTCGCCTACATCGATATTACAGCTTTCGGCAAAAAAGCGGAGGCGATCGGGCAATATTTCCAGAAGGGAAAAGGAATTCACATCGAAGGCAGATTGAAGTTTCACCAATGGGACGACAAAAACACCGGTCAAAAGCGTAACAAATTAGATGTCGTTCTGGATAGTTTCGAATTCGTTGGTGGCCAAGGAGACGGCGGCTCCCCTGCTCCTCAG
>JASLKI010000290.1 GCA_030747575.1 Verrucomicrobiota bacterium
CGTGACGCACCTCGACACGCATATGGGTGCGCTGAACTATGACCCGCGCTACGTTCAGGTTTACCTGCAACTCGCACTGGAGTTCAACCTCCCGGTGCGGATGCCGTCGCAGAGCACGGCGGCGCGGTTTGGGTTCAGCGACCTGCGGAAACAGTTTGCCGCCAAGGGCATCGTTTTTCCGGACTATTTGATTTTCGACAACCTTGATGAGGAGAAGAAGGGCGTGAAACAATTTTGGATGAAGACCCTGCGCAACCTTAAGCCGGGTGTCACCGAGTTGTTCATTCACGCCGCCATGCCGACCGACGAGCTGCGCCATGTCACGAACAGTTGGAAGACGCGCTCGGAGGAATACGAGACCTTCACCAACGACGCCGACGTGCGGCGGCTCATTGAGGAACAGGGGATAATTCGCATCGGTTACCGGCCGCTGCGTAGACTGCAACAGGGGAAAAACAATTGAACTTCCCGGCGGCAAGCATGCTCGCTGAGATCGGGCGCATCGTCTCTTTCGGTATCCGCCGTCCCGGCTACGAAGAGGGACTCAAAACCGAGCAGTTCATGCTTGAGCGCTTCAACGAAATTGGCCTGAGCGATACGCGGCTCGAGCCGGTTCCGGTGAATTATTGGCGACCCGCGATGACCCGCCTGGCCATCGGCGATCCGGCGGCGGACATTCCCAGCTTCGCCGTGCCATACACCGACTGGACGGCAGCCGAGGGCGTTCGGAGCGGGGCGGTTTACGTTGGGGTTGGCAGTGACGAGGCGTTCGACGCGGCGGATGTCTCAGGCAAAATTGTGGTTGCCGACATGCAGTTTGGCGAACTCAACGCGACGCACCTCAAGGGTGGCTCGATGTTTATCCACGATCCCGGCGACGCCATTCCGGACGGCACGCTGCACTGCGCCAACTGGCTGATCCCCAACTTCCGCGCCTACTATGAGTCGTGGAAGCGTGGCGCGAGCGGCTTCATCGGGCTGTTGGGCGAGATGCCGATCGACGGGTGCGAACTGTACGTGCCGTACGACGGATTCCTTAAAAAAACACCGGCCGTTTGGGTTGGCCGCGAACACGCCGAGGCAGTTCGTTCCGCCGCGACTAGAGGCAAGCCGTTCCACTTCACCAGCACGGGGGAGAGTTGCACAGTCGATTCCCACAATGTCGTCGGCATCCTGCCTGGCCGCACCGACGAATACATTCTGCTCACCTGCCACCACGACGCCCCGTTCGATTCCGCCGTGGAGGACGCCTCCGGGCTCTCGGTGCTGCTGGCGTTGGCGGAGGCGTTCGCGCGATCGACGGAACCGCTCGAACGCGGCCTGGTTTTTCTGGCGTCGAGCGGACATTTCCACGGCGGCATCGGCTGCCGCGAGTTCGTCGGTAAACACCGTGGCGGACTACTCGAGAAAATCGTCGCAGCAATTGGAGTCGAGCACATTGGAGAGGAGGCGCAGGGCGACGGCAGTGGCGGTTACTCTAAAACCGGCCAGGCGGAAACCCGGGCGTTCTTCGTGGATAAGACGCCGGAGTTGCTGCGTGTACTCGAGGAGGAAGTGCAGCGCGTCAACCTCAGTCGCACCCTTGGCGTGGACGCCTACCTGTTTGGGCCAGAACCGCCGTGCGACAGTGCCCCGTTCTTCACCGCCGGCATCCCGTCAGTCTGCCACATCAGTGGGCCGCTGTATCTATTCGACCCGCATGACACCATCGACATGGTGCGACAGGAGGATCTGCCCAAGGTCGCTGAGCTGTTTTACCGAGTCATCCGCCGGATTGACAGCATCCCTGCATCCGACTTGGCCAAGGGCACAACCCGTCAGCGAGACGATCCCCCCGCGGCCCCACCACCCTGGTTTCTCCCGCCGGAGTTTTTTCTGGGCGACTGAACTTTTGGCCATGACGCTCACTGCGCTTGGCCAAGCGCTTGGGCCATGTCGGCTTTGATTTGGGGGTCGGCGGCGTAGGGGTCGTTTTGCCGCTTGGCGTAGACCGCCAGCTTGCCGGTAAGTCGCCGGACGACTTTTTCGGAATCGGGATTGGTGAACTTGTTGTTCAACTCGTCGGGATCGGTTTTCAGGTCGTACAGCCACGGATCGCCCAGCGCGGAGTAGATGAGCTTGTAGCGGTCGGTGACGGCGGCGATCCAAGGTTTGACGCCGGAGGTCGAGCGGATAAAGGCAATGTCGTCCCACTTGGTTTTCGAGCCTCGAAAGAGAGCGGAAGCGTCGCGGCCCTCAACGCCCTTGGGCGGTTTGTCGCCGGTGAGCGCGAAGAGGGTCGGCACGAAGTCCACGCAGCTCAGCGCTTGGCTGACAACGGTGCCGGCCGGGATTTTACCTGGGCAATAAAATAGAAACGGCACGCGCGCCGAGCCTTCGTAGGGGACGCCCTTGTTCAGGCGGCCGTGCTCGCCGCAGAGGTCGCCGTGGTCGGAGGTGAAGACGATGATCGTGTTGTCGATCTGCCCGTTTTTTCGCAGCGCATCGAGGATGCGGCCGATGTTGTCGTCGAGACACTTCACCATGCCGTAATAACTTGGCATCAGCATTCGCACGGTGTCGGCAGTGATTCTTGGGCTCGCCGCTCCCCAGCGCGGTGTCTGTGCACGCGATTTGTTCACCGAGACAGGGATCGGCACTTTCACGTTTTTGTACATCTTGTCGTACGGCTTGCGGACGGTGTTCGGGCCGTGCGGATCAGGGAAGCAGACCATGTAACAAAACGGCTCGGCCTTGTTGAGGTTGATGAAGTCGATTGTGCGGTTGGCCAACCAGTCGGTGGAGAACGTTTTGCTGTCGGCGTTTTCGACGCCGTAAGACGGTTTACCCCGCTTGATGGCTGCGACGCGCGGGCCGGCCCCGGTTATCTCGAATTTCTTCCAGTGGCCGCGGTTGAACATGTAGCGGTTGTCGTCAAAGCCGAACTTCCGCTCGGGCGCCCACTGGGGTTTGCCCAGGCCGTCGAGATGCCACTTGCCTGCGTAACCGGTCTTATAGCCTTTCCGGCGAAGCACCTCGGCGAAAGTCACGACGTGGTCGCCAAGCGGGATGTTGTTGTTGGTGACCTGTGTGTATTGCGGATAGCACCCGCTGATTAACGCGCCCCGCGAAGGGGAGCAAACCGGCGTGGTGGCGTAAAAGCTCGTGGCGAGTGCTCCGTGCTGGGCGATCCAGTCAATGTTCGGTGTGCCGACGATTTTGCCGCCGTAACAGCCGAGTGTCTTGAAGTGGTGCTCGTCGGTTTGAATGACCAGCACGTTATACGAATTGGCCAAGGCAGGGGATTGGCCAAGGGCTGCGAAAATGAAGGTGAGCAAAAGGCGTTTCACGGCGCCGAATCCTGCCGCTTGGCAAACCGCTTGGCAATGCTGGGAGAAGTGTTCAGTTTCAAGTATTCAATTGAGACACGAATTTAATTGGGGGAATTTTAAAATTGAAATCCGAGGCAAACGCCAAACTAGAAGAAAACCCCAAGTGAATCCGTGAAATCCGTGTCTTAGTTTCTCCTCTAATGCTCAGTGACCGAACCGCGACAGGCCGAGGAAGCCGATGGGTCGTTCGGTTTTGCCGTCGAGCGCCAACTCGCTGAGTACTTTGCCCATCACGCTGGCGAACTTGAAGCCGTGCCCGCTGAATCCGCAGGCAAAGTGCACCCGCTCGCTCTCCGGGTGACGATCGACGATGAAGTGCCCATCGGCTGAGTTGGTGTATTTGCAGACCTTTATCGACAGCACTTGGCCAAGCGCGTCCGGCAAATAGCGGCGAAGCGGCAGCAGGATTTCCTCCTCGTCAGCGGGGAAGGTTTCGTCGGTGATCGCGTCCGGCGTCATCGGTTTGCCGGGGTGGTGACGCGCCAGCTTGAGGGCGTCGTCGCTCATCGGAAAGCCGTAGTAAATTCCAGTGAGATCGCCATCGCCATTGGGGTCGATGTTCCAAACTGGAAAGTCACCGCGCTGAAACAACTTCGGCCGTCTGGGTTGCACCCATCCCAGCACCTGCCGCGTGACCGTTAGCGGCACGTCCGGCAACCGCAGTAAGTCGCCTGACCAAGCACCGCCGCAGAGAATCAGCTTGCCCGCAGTGTGAGTGCCGCTGGTGGTGCGGACGGTTGCGCCGTTGCCGTCGCTTGACCAGTCGATGACCGGTTCATTTGTGAGCAACCTGGTGCCGAGTTGTTGCGCCGCCTTGGCGTATGTTTCAACGGCTAGCTCTGAGAGCAGATAGCCGCCTTCCGGTTCGAGTGCGCCGACCATGCCTTCGGACAGGGTGAACTGCGGGAACTGCCTGGCCAACTCGCCGTGCGTCAGCGTGGAGCAGGGGAGGTTGTGTGTCTCGGAGGCCAGCTTCACGCCGCTGATCGCCTCGCCGTCGGGGAAGCCCATGTACAGTACGCCGGTTTTGTGGAGCAGTTTTGCGCCGGTTTCCTGCTCGATCTCCTCCCAAAGCTGATAGGCATCGCGCAGCAGCGGCACGTAGTCGGGATGCTCCTGATAACTCAACCGGATGACACGCGTGTCGCCGTTATAGGATGATTTCGTGTTGGGAACCGATTGGCTGTCGATGCCGAGCACTCTCGCGCCGCGCTTGGCCAAGTGATAACAGGCCGCCGCCCCCATCGAGCCCACGCCGACAACGATTACGTCGTGCTGATCCGGCATGACGCTTATCTGGGGGCGTGTGCCAGGAAAAACTCCACGATGGGTTTCGGGTCTTTCAGGCTGTGCGGGTGATGGCCAACCCCCGGTTTGTGAATCACGTGAATCTTGCCGCCGAGAGCCTTGTAGCGTTGTTCGATGATGTCGCTATTCTCCGTGATCGGCACGACTTTGTCGGCGTCGCCAACGACGTGGAGAATCGGGATGCCGGCTTTGGCCAATGGGGCTAGTCGGTCGATGGGGTTACCCTTGTACGCCACTGCTTCGGCCTCGGTGAAACCGTATGCTGCGAGGCATTGTTTCCACGTGCCGAGACTGCCCTTGCCGACGCCCCTGCCGGCGGGCCAGCTTTTGAAGTCGCACACCGGCGCGTCGCCGTAAATGGCAGCGACCTTGTCGGGGTTGCTCGCCGCCCAGTTGTAAATAATCAGGCCG
>JASLKI010000291.1 GCA_030747575.1 Verrucomicrobiota bacterium
GCCGGGGTGCCGTTAATTTACGAGCCGCTCAACCGTTATGAGAGCAACCTGCTCAACCGCGCCGAGGACGCGGTGGCGTTCCTGGACACACTGGACACGGACAACGTGGTAATCCTCGCCGATCTGTTCCACATGAACATCGAGGAAGCCAACATCGCCGACGCGCTGCGCACCTACGGCAAGCACATTGGACACGTGCATTTTGTCGACACCAACCGGCGTCCTGCCGGCTGCGGCCACATGGATTACACAGCCATTGCCTCGGCGTTGAAGGAAATTAGCTACGACAAATATGCCTCCGCTGAAGCGTTTCCGTGGCCGGACTCCGATTCCGCCGCCAAGGCAACGATCGACGCCTTTAATCAATACCTCACATAAAGTGGAACGTCGCAAGCTGGGCAACACGGATCTTGAGCTACCGGTCATCTCCTATGGCGCCTCGTCGCTGGGGCAGGAGTTCCGCCGGGTGACCATCGAGGAAGCACTCCGGTCCTGCCGGGTGGCACTGGAACTGGGCATGAACTTCATAGACACCTCGCCCTTTTATGGGCGCGGCATGAGCGAAGTGTTGCTCGGGCAGGTGCTGCGCGATTTACCCCGGGAGGAATTCATTCTCGGCAGCAAGCTTGGCCGCTATGATCTGGAGCATTTTGATTTCTCCGCCAAGCGCGTGGCTGAGAGCATCGACGTCAGCCTACACCGGATGGGGGTGGATCATCTCGACATCATTCTCTGTCACGACATCGAGTTTGTGGAGATGCAGCAGATTGTTAATGAGACCCTTCCGGCGATTCAAAAAATCCGCGACACAGGTAAAGTGCGATACATTGGTTTCTCTGGCTATCCGATGAAAGTTTTTCCGTTCATCATGGACCAGATTGATGTGGACGTTGTGTTGTCCTATAACAACTACCACTTGCAGAATACGCGCTTCGCTGATCTGTTTCCCTACCTCAATAAAAAGGGCGTGGGCATCATGAATGCCGGCCCCTTCTGCGCGCGTCTGCTGACCAATGCCGCCTTGCCCAAATGGCATAAGGAACCTGAGGAAGTGCGTGTGGCCTGCAAAAAGGCCGCTGATCATTGTTCGGCCAAGGGCGTGGACATCGCACAATTGGCCGTGCAGTTTTGCGTGGCGCAAAAAGACATCGCGACCACGATCGCCGGCAGTGCGAATCCGGATAATGTCCGCAACTGGGCCAAGTGGGCTGAGAGCCCGATGGATGAGGAGTTGCTTGCCGAGGTGCTGGCAATTCTCGAGCCCATTAAGGACATCGGTCATGTTGAAGGCCTGCCGAAGAACAACTAGAATTTAATGAAAGCAATCATTCTGGAAAAGCCCGAGCACTTCATCGCTTCAGACATTGATGAACCGGCGCAACCAGGCACGGGAGAGGCATTGGTGGAGGTGCATCGGGTGGGGATCTGCGGCACAGATGTGGCGGGTTATCTCGGTAAGATGCCCTTCTTTACTTATCCGGTGATACCCGGCCACGAGCTGGGCGTGCAGGTGCTGGCGGTGGGCGAGGGTGTGACCAATGTGAAGGCAGGTGATAACTGCTCTATTGAGCCCTACATGAACTGCGGAGAATGCTACGCTTGCAAGAATGGTGCGACGAACTGCTGCGAATCACTCGAGGTCATCGGAGTGCACAAGGACGGCGGCATGTGCGAGCGCTTAGTGTTGCCGGCACGCAAGCTACATCCTTCAGAGAAGTTGACGATGGAGCAGCTAGCCTTGGTGGAGACGCTGGCCATTGGCTGTAACTGTGTGAACCGATCCGCTTCAAGCTCAGGCGACAAGGTGCTGGTGATCGGTGCCGGGCCAATTGGGATGGCGGCAATTGAATTTCTGAAGGTCGCCAAGACCGAGATTACGGTGATGGACATGAACGAGACGCGCCTGCAGTTTTGCAAGGAGAAGCTGGGAGTGGATCACACGGTTGTGTTCAAGAATGATGGCACGGAAGCGGATCGTCTACGTGAAGTCAATGGTGGGGAATTGCCGATTACGGTCATTGACGCCACTGGGAGCCATGTCTCTATGTCCAACGCCTTTCAATATGTGTCTTTCACGGGCCAGGTCTTGTATGTGGGAATCACCACCCAGGAACTCTCCTTCAAGCATGTAACCATTCACCGGCCGGAACTCACGATTAAAGCCTCGCGCAATGCTGTGCCGGCGGATTTCAAGCGGATCATCAGTCTAATTGAGGATGGTGTGATTGATACCGATCCGTGGCTTTCGCATCAGGCGAGCTATGATGACTTTATTGATGAATTCCCGAATTGGCTCAAGCCTGAGACGGGCGTTATCAAAGCTGTCCTGTATATGAATTGAAGGCAGCTTTTTTATCTACTGTAGCCCGCGAAGCCAAACGCGAGGCCGATCTGGCCCTGCTGCTGCCGAATGACCCCGGCACCTAGAAAGCGGTACTTTCAACTATACGAGGAGTGAACCCTCAAGGAGGTGGCCGAGTTGCTTGAGGCGTTTCGTGGAGGAATGTTCAAGTGGAGTATCCCCCAAATCCAGCTTGCATCAAGTGCATCGGAGCGTAGCCTCCTGCCCCGGTGAAAAGGTACCTAGCCAATCTGTCTGTGCTCTGCAGTTTTCTGGCTTTACCCTCCCAAGGCCTGAGTCAGGAAGCTCCGGAAAAACCGATCTGGGATGCCGCTTCCGACGGCGATATTGAAGCAATAGAGGGCCACATCGCCGCTGAGACAGACCTCAACGAGCAAAACGAAACAGGTTACGCGCCGCTGCATTATGGCGTGATGAAAACCAGACCAGGTGTGGTGGCCCTCCTGCTCGAAGCCGGAGCCGACCCGGATGTAGTCAACAGTCAGGACAAGACACCATTGGATCTCGCAATCTCCGGATCGAAGGACGAAATAATCGACCTTCTACTCGAGGCCGGGGCGGCTGTTGAGCCTCCCGTGGACAGCATTCATATTCTCGCGTGGAACAACGAAGTGATCGGCGTTAAACTCCACATCTATGCTGGCACCGACATCGATCAAGCAGACGAGTTTGGCTATATCCCATTGCTTCTCGCCGTGGAGAAGGGGCACATCGGGGTTCTCGAGCTGCTGATTAAGCACGAGGCCAACCTTGAGGTCAGCGACCCGGACGGATTCACCCCGCTCATCAGGTCAGCGGAGCTGAACCATCCCGAATTGCTGCAACTCCTGTTGAATGGTGGGGCAGACATCACAGCTGAGGACAAGGCCGAGCGCACCGCACTGGACTGGGCCATCATCATGCAGTCGGCCGAGGCGGAGACTATTCTCCGTGAAAACGACGCCCCGAGCAGCGCGGGGAAATCGTTCATCGCAGCGATCCAGACCAACAACATCGACGCTGTCAAGGCGCTCCTTGAAAAGGGAGCCGACGTGAACGAACCGGCCTACACCACAAAGACCCCGCTACACTATGCCTCCCACTCTCGCAACAAGGAAATCCTCAAGCTGATGATGACCGAGGGGGCCGATCTCGAGGCCAAAACCGAGCAGGGCTTTACCCCATTGTCCTACGCCGTCGGGTTGAACCATCCTGATAACTGCCGGATTCTCCTCGAGGCCGGCGCCAATGTGGATGGCACCGATAATTGGAAACGAACCAACCTGAACGTCGCTGCCAACCAAGGCCTGACCGAGGTGACGGTGATCCTGCTGGAGTTCGATGCCAACGTGAACACGCTGGACGTGTGGAACTGGTCTGCGCTGGACGTGGCTGAGGCGTATGGGTTCCCGGAGGTCGCCGAGCTGATTATCGAGGCCGGCGGCGTTAACGGTCCGAGAATCACCATCCACGAAGCAGTTGGTGCGGGTGACAACGAGTTGGTGGCGCTTCACCTCTTTTTCGGCACCGACATCAACCTTCTCAGCGAGGCCGGCGAAACCCCTCTGGACACCGCCGCCAACGTGAATAAAGCCGAGACCGTCACTTTCCTGCAAGAGCAAACCCGCCTGGACTTCGCTACGAATGACGACGACGAGCGTGTGATCCGCGTGGTCGGTCCCTACGGAGTTGGAGACCTTGCGCCGCTGCTGGAGTTCACCATCGAGTCCTCGACCAACCTCAGCGACTGGGACACGGTCGAGTCGGTGGACAGCGATGACGGCGTCGGCGATATGGCATTCACCCCGAATGCCGCGACCTCGGCCAGGTTCTTCCGTGTGATCGTGGCAGAACTCGACGAGTAATTCCCATAAACCGGTTTACGGAAAAAGAGTGCTTTTCAGCGCCCAGCGGCTACGTTGTCGGCATGGCAGACAAGAACAGAAAGGAGTCGCCGTTCACGCGTGAGGATCCTTGGCGGATTTTTCGGATCATGGCCGAGTTTGTCGATTCGTTCGAGGAACTCTCCCGGCTCGAGCCGAGTGTCACCATCTTTGGCTCATCCCGCACCAAACCGCGTAACCCCTACTACCAGCAAGCGGTGGCCATGGCCAAAAAACTGGCCAAAGCCGGAGTGCCAGTAATCACCGGCGGTGGCCCGGGCATCATGGAGGCTGCAAACAAGGGAGCTGCACAGGGCAAGGGCACGTCGGTGGGGCTGAACATCGAGCTTCCTTTCGAGCAGTGCGGCAACAAGTACGCCAATCTGCCGATCAATTTTCACTACTTTTTTTCGCGAAAAGTCTGCCTCGTGAAGTACAGCCTCGGGTTCGTTTACATGCCAGGCGGCTTCGGGACGCTGGATGAGTTGTTCGAAGTGGCAACCCTCGTACAGACGAAGCGAATCGAGCCGTTCCCTATGATCCTGTTCGGCAAAAAACACTGGCGAGGGCTGCTTAACTGGGCAAAAAAAACGCTCGAAGGCAACGGACAGATCAGCCCGGGCGACATCGAGCTAATGACGCTGACCGACGACGTGGACGAGGCGGTGGAAATCCTGACCCGCTACATTCAGGAAAATAGTGGCAAGAAGCACGTTGGCCGGGCGTTCAATTAATCCTGAGCCAGCAGATCGCCCTCTCTCGGAAATTTCGGGAACATCGGCGTGTCAAACGGTTGGCTCTCATCGGGGGCATCCTCGGGCGTATTTTCCGGATTCAGCTTCTGCCCACTGGCCTGTGGCCGGGCGATAGCCAGCTCCTTCATTTCGCCACTGTCGTGGATGGCTGTCCTGCGAAGAACCTCGAGGTCCTGCTCGATGATCGCCATCAGCTCGCACAGCCCGGCATCGCTCATGTCAGCTAAGTCGCCTGGGATGGCTGCCTCCGGCTCCGTGCCAACCTGGGGATGGCTTCACTGGGGGCAGAACGTCCCCCGGAGACTCAGGTTATTCCCGCGCATTCGGCATGGCAAAAGTCGGTTCATGTCTTCTGCACTTGGCCAAGTCAGCGCTTCCGCTTGGCCAAGCGCCGGGCCTTGGCCACCTTAGCCGCCACCTTCAGGCGCAGGCCGTTCAGGCGGATGAAGCCGGTGGCGTCATCCTGATTGTACGCATCTGTCGGATCGGCCTCCATCGTCGCAATATCCGGGTTGTACAGGCTGACCGGCGACTTGAGCCCAGCGGCGATCACGTTGCCCTTGTACAGTTTCACCCGCACGGTGCCAGTGACGTTTTGCTGGCTCTCGGTGACGAGCGCCTGCAGCGCCTCCCGCTCCGGCGCGTACCAAAACCCGTTGTAAACCAGCTCGGAATATTTCGGGATCAACGAGTCGCGAATGTGCATCACCTCACGATCCATCGTGATCGACTCCATCATGCGATGCGCCGCGTGCAGGATCGCGCCTCCCGGTGTCTCGTACACGCCGCGGGATTTCATCCCGACGAACCGATTCTCGACCATGTCCACCCGGCCGATGCCGTGTTTGCCACCGAGCCGGTTGAGGGCCTGCATCACCTTGAGCGGCGACATCGCCCGACCGTTGACGGCGATGCAGTTGCCCTTCTCAAAATCCACCGCGACGTACTCCGGCCTGTTCGGCGCATCCTCGGGTGACACGCTTAGCTTGTACATACCCTTGTACTTTGGCGCGGAGGCGTCGAGCCACGGGTCCTCGAGCATGCCGGCCTCGAACGAGATGTGCAGCAGGTTGCGATCCATCGAGTACGGCTTTTTCATACTGGCCTCGACCGGGATTTTTTTGGCCACGCAGTAGTCGATCATCTCCTTGCGGCCGGGGAACTGGTTGCGGAAATCCTCGTCCCGCCAAGGCGCAATCACCTCGAGGTCGGGCGCGAGCGCGGCGGCGGCCAGTTCGAACCGCACCTGATCGTTGCCCTTGCCGGTGGCGCCGTGGGCGATGGCCTGTGCCCTGTGCTTGCGGGCGATCTCCACCATGCGCTTGGCGATCAATGGCCGCGCAATGCTGGTACCGAGGAAATATTGTCCCTCGTAAATCGCGCCGGCCTGCATCATCGGGAAAATAAAATCGGTGGCGAACTCCTCCCGGAGGTCGTCGATGTAAACGTCAGACGCTCCAGTCTTGCGCGCCTTCGGGCGCAGACCTTTGGTTTCCTCCTCCTGCCCGATGTCGGCGCAGAACGCGATGACCTCGGCGGAGTACTTTTCCTTGATCCAAGACAACAGAACGGAGGTGTCGAGCCCCCCTGAGTATGCGAGAACAATCTTCATGTGAATAAAAACAGCGCGCGAATCATCGACAAAACCCGGGTCGATGAAAGAAAAAACCGCGGCTGGCCAAATTCGGTTGACTCGTTTGTCCAAGCGCGATACGGGTTGGCCCGAAGTATACCATGTTAAAAAATACACGACTCCCGTTGTGCCTAGCCACCGGTATCCTACTGGCCGGGCTGATTTCCATTCCCGCAGCCAAGAATGAAGCCGCGGCTGATACGGCCAAGACCGATGCCGACTACGCGTTCCAAGGCGAATACGCCGGAGTGCTGGCCGGCCAATTTGACGTCGGCGCACAGGTCATCGCGCTCGGCGACGGCAAGTTCCGGCTGGTGCTCTACCCCGGCGGCCTGCCCGGCGCCGGCTACGACGGCGCGGCCGAGAAGCGCCAATACGACGGCGCACGCGACGGCGACAC
>JASLKI010000292.1 GCA_030747575.1 Verrucomicrobiota bacterium
GATTGGGTTGAGCGTCTCGGCCTTGGGCGGAGGCGGCTTGGGTTTCGTCTCGGGCGTCTCGGGCTTTGGCTCCGGGGGCGTCGGCTTCGCAGGGGACGCCGGCTTGCTGTCGATGATCCGTGGCACGTTGTCCTGCGTCCCCTCGATGTTGGGCTGGGGGGTTTCCTTTTCCGACTGCTCGTCGCCGGCGCGGGAGTTTTGGTTGGAGTAATATTTGGAATCCTCCGGGGCGTCCTTGCTGGCCATGCTCGCTGGCACCTCGAGAAAGATCACCGACTGCTGCCGTTTGCGTTGCTGCATCTCCAGCGCCTCGAGGTCGATGAGTTCCGGGACGACGGCGGCCATCATTTTTTCCACCACGGGAAAGGCGCCCAGCAGGATGCCCAGCGCCACGAGCATGTGGATCAGCAGTGACAGCAGGAGCGAGCGCTGAATTGAGTTCAACGAGAACCACCAGTTACTGACTTTTTGCCGATCCACCGACTTGGGCCGCCATTGTGGAGCAGAAGCGGCCCCGGCGGCAACTCTTGTTTGCGCTTGGCCAAGCGTGGCGGATCCGGTTAAGTCTTCGGCCATGAGTAATCGACTCAAGGGCAAATGGGCTCTCGTGACCGGCGCCTCGAGCGGGTTCGGCGCGGAGACGGCCCGGCAACTCGCTGACATGGGCGTGAACCTATTGCTTGGCGCGCGCCGGGAGGATCGCCTCGGGCAGGTCGCCGTCGAGTGCCTCGAGCGCGGCGCGTCCTCGACGCACGTTCACAAGATGGACGTCACTCACACCGCGAGCGTCAACGCATTCGCCGACTGGGCCAAGGCCACCGCCGGCCGGGTGGACGTGCTCGTCAACAACGCCGGCGGGGCACACGGAGTGGAGCGCGTCGAGGATGGCCGGGACGAGGACTGGGAGGCGATGTTCCAGTCCAACGCGCTGGGCATTCTGCGCGTGACTCGTGCCGTGCTGCCGCTGATGAAGCCGCACCCCGGCGGCATTATTTTGAACATCGGCTCCATCGCCGGCCGCGTGGCGTACGAGGGCGGCTCGGCCTATTGCGCCAGCAAGGCGGCGGAGCGCAGCATCACCAAGTCACTCCGGCTGGAGTTGAACGGGACCGGCCTGCGCGTTGGCACTATCGACCCTGGCATGGCCGAGACCGAGTTTTCCGTTGTGCGCCTGAAGGGCGACCGGGCAAAGGCCGACGCGGTGTACAGGGGCGTCGAGCCGCTGAGCGCGGGTGACGTGGCCGAGGCGATCGTGTGGGCCGCTAACCGGCCGGCGCACGTATGCATTGACGAAATCCTGATGATGTGCACCGCCCAGGCCGCGCCTTACAAGGTGCACCGCGTCGAGGAGTAAAGCCGGCTGTCTTCAGCCTTCCGGTCGCTTAACGAGCGAAGCCGTGCGCGGCCGTGCCAGATTGACGGCCAATTTTCGTTCGCGCACTTCGCGGCCGTTGTACATTTCCACCGCTTTGCGCGCCTCCTCCGGCGAGGCCATCTCCACGAAGCCGTATCCGCTCGAGCGATTGTCGAACTTGTAAGTCATCAGCGAGGCCGAGACGACTGTACCGGCGTTGAGGAACATCGCCTCGAGATCGTCGCGCTCTATGCTGTACGGCAGGTTTCCAACGTGCAAAAGGGCTTCATTCATGGCAGGGAAACTTGGTCAAACGCAAAGGCGGTGGCCAAGCGGTGAAGAGGTTGGCATAGGCGGCGGGCGAGCGTCAATTCGCACCTGGCTGGGCGGGTGAAAAATACCGGTTTTCACGCGATCTGTGCGAGGTTCACGCACTTCCCGTTTGGCCAAGCGCTTCAAACCCGATGAATTAGTCACCGCCTTGGGCTGGCATGTCCGATGCTTTCTTATATGCCAGCGCGCAACGGATTTGATACAAGTCAGGTTGCGGGTCTCTACTTAATCCAACATTGTATCTCCGAAAATTCATCGGGTGCTTTGAAGATTTCTCCAATCTTAAGCACCCGTTTTTCTTTTTACGCCATCGCCTTCCCAGGGGCTTTTGGCATGCCGTAGGGGAGTTTGTCCGGGATCGGCGCGAACTCCTCGACGGCTGTCCACAGGCGCGAGAAGTCCTTGTTCACGTCTCCGGAGAGGCAGTCGGTGATGTCGCCGGCGAGGTCGGGGTGTTTCCCGATGAGGTCGCGGAAAGTGAAGTTGGGATGGTAAAAGGCGTACACAAGCTTGCGCATGTTCTCGATGCTCACGCGCAACGTGGTGGCGTACCCCTCGAATTGCGCCGGGGAAAAATCATCGGCCTGGATTGCCGCGTGTACCGCGTCGGCCGCCATCACTCCGCTCTTTAGCGCCAGCATGAGGCCGGACGAGAAAACGGGATCGAGAAAACAGAAGGCATCGCCGAGCAGCAGCAAGCCTTCGCAGCCGCAATGCCTGGAGTGAAATGAATACTCGTTGGTGACGTAGTAGTCGCCGGTGGACTTGCCTGGTGCGAGGTACTCCTCGATCCATTTGTTCTGTGTGACTTCGCGGTGAAAAATATCTTTGGGCGACCTGACTCCGTCGCGCGTGAGGTATTTGCCCTCGGCCACGACGCCGACGCTGACCTGGTCGTCGTGCAGCGGGATGTACCAAAACCAGCCTTTCTTCGGCAAGAACGCCACGGTGGTCGTACCCTCGTCAATGCCCTTGTCGCGCTTGGCCCCTTTGTAATAGGCCCAAACGGCGACCTTGTTGAGTTCGGGATCGGGCACGCGCCAGCGGTTGCGCGACGCGGCGAACGAGTCTTTGCCGGAGCAGTCGAGCGTGATAGGGGCGCGATGCTCGGCCTCGGTGCCGTCTGGCTGCCGCACGCGCACGCCAGTAACCCGATCTCCATCCCGCAGCAGTTCGATAACCTTGGTTTCCTCGACGACGTTGGCGCCCTTGTCGCGCGCGTGGTCGAGCAGCATCTGGTCGAACTCGGAGCGCAGTACCTGCCACGTCTGCGCCACGTCGTCGTCGTAGCGTGTGTTGAAGTAAAACGGCTGTGACGCCTTGCCGGTGGTGGAGACGAACTGGACGCTGTGTTTCTTGATGAACGCCGAGGCGCGCATCCGCTCGATCAGGCCAAGGCGCTTGAGCGGTTCGTATGTGAACGGCAGCAGCGATTCGCCAATGTGGTAGCGCGGGAATTTCTCCCGCTCGATGAGCAGCACTTTGTGGCCGTGCTCGGCAAGCAGCGCGGCGGCGCTCGATCCCGACGGGCCGGCCCCGATCAGGAGGACTTCGTACTGTCCTTTGTCGCTCATGCTGGCGGAAGGATTTCCACGATCTCGGCCAGGCGATGCTCGGCGGTGGCGTCGTAAAGGGTATTGCGCCGGCCGAACAACACGGGCTGCTCGTCAAGGCCGAACAGTCCGCCGATGTGGTCGTCGTACTCGACCCGCAAAAAACCTGAGGGGCGGCTCAAGTGGCCGATCCCGTAATCGTGCAGTAGTTGGCCAAGCGGCGCGCCGGCCCCGGTGATGGCGTCCCTCGCCGGCCCGGGGAATTGGCCAAGGTGAATCTTGATGACACCGTACTCGACCGGACACCGGCTGCGTTTGGCTAGGAGCAGCACCTCGCGATAGTAGGCGCCGTCACCGTTGTGACTGTGCAGCACTTTGAGGACGATGTCGTCGCCGTGGAACTGGCCAAGAGTGGAGGTCATGTCGCGCTCGTGCACTAACAGCGAGCGGTACGGCTCTGGTAGCGTAGCGCTGTCGACCGGCTCGATGCGTGGCAGCGCGCGCTTGGCCAAGCGGTAAAACTCATCGAGCGGATGAGTCAACACGGTCTCGGGCTTGGCGGCGCTGGTTTCAGAGTGGCTCAAGGTGTTATGCGTAGCGGGCGTTACGGTGTTCGTCCAAAAAAAACTCGTGTAACAGGCGATCGATCTGGAGCAAACCTTCGCGGTTCAGCAGCCACTCGTCGCCGTCGAGGGTCGCGAAGCCCCAGTCCTGAAGAGTTCGAAGCGGCTTGGCAAAGCGCTCGGCTGGGTTCACGCCGAACTTGTCGGCGAAGTACGAGAATTTCAGATGGCCAAGCTTCATTTGTAGAATGAACTCGCGGATCAGCCGCTCGTCATCGGTCGGCGTCAGCGCTCGATAAACCGGCAATTCGCCGTTTTGAAGGCTCTCGACGTACGGCGCGAAGTCGTGCTGGTTTTGGTAGTGAGTGCCGCCGATTTGCCCGAACGAGGCCACCCCCAACGAGAGCAGGTCGGCGCCGGCCCAAAGCTTGTCGCGATAAACAAAGCCCGTCTTCGACTTATCCTTCACCGCGGTGTAGGCGCTACTGATGACGTAGCCGTCCTGCTCCAGTTCGGCGAACGCCTCGCTGACCCAGCGGCGCTTGGTTTCCCAATCGGCGATCGGTGCGGTGAGTTTGCCCTCGGCCTTCATCTGCTTGTAGATGCCGGTGTTGTACGGCACCTCCATTTGGTAAATCGTCACGCTGTCTGGCGCCATCCCGCGGGTGCGCTCGATGCAGGCCTTCCAGTTTTCCTCGGTTTCATCGACCATGCCGGCGATGAGATCGATGTTGATCTGGGGAAAGCCCAGCCCTTGGGCGAACTCATACGAGCGCCCGATCTCCGCGCCGCGGTGGGCGCGGCCGTTCACCTCGAGGATGTGGTCGTCGAAATTCTCCACGCCGAGGCTCAGCCGCGTGACACCGATCTCTCGCAGCACCTCGAGTTTCTTCTCGCGCAGCGTGCCCGGCTCGCACTCGAACGTGACCTCCTCTACCTCGTCCCACGGCAGTAGCTCCTTCATGCCGTCGGTCAGGTGGCGGAGCTGATCCTCAGAGAGGTACGACGGTGTGCCGCCGCCGAAATACACGAAGTTGGGCTTACGCCCGCCGATGAATGGCTCTTTTGCGTAGAGCCGCATCTCGTCGAGCACCGCGTCGATGTAGTTGCGGATTTCAGACGAGTTCTTGTCCGTGTACACACGAAAATAGCAGAAGTGGCAGCGTTTGCGGCAGAACGGGATGTGCACGTAGATGCCCAGCGGCGTGTCTGGCTTTGGCGCTTGATTAAGTGCGGCGCGGTAGTTCGGCACGTCCTCCGGTTTCCAGAACGAGAACGGCGGGTAGTTGGAGACAAAGTAGTTGCCGACCGTCGTTTGTTTTTCCAGTGGTGGTCCGGTTTTGTGGGTTTCGGTGTCGCTCATGGCTTGATCCCTGTCATTCACTTGGCCGGCCCGAATGCATACACTCGCCCGTCCTCTGCACCGATGATCACCACGCCATTGGCCAGGGCTGGCGCAGCGATGATCGGTTCCCCAATCTCGTACGACCAAAGTTTTTTCCCATCCGCCAGCGAAACGATGTACAGGTTGCCGTCGTCCGATCCGACGACGACCTTGCCGTCGGCGACCACCGGCGAACTGTCTACGCTGCCTCGAGTCCGGAACGCCCAAAGCCGTTTGCCGCTCTTGCGGTCGAGGCAATGCAGCCGCTTGTCGCGGCAGCCGACCACCACGCGGTCCGCCGTCACCGCCGGCGATGAGATGTAGGCGAACGCCCGGTCCTTGTATTTCCAGGCGATCTTGCCGGCCTTGATGTCGATGCAGAGAAACTCATTCTCGTAGTGGCCAATGTACGCCATGTCATCGACCACCGCCGCCGAGCCGACAATGTACGCCTCGGCGTCGATCTGCTTTTCCTTTTTGCCCTCGGCTAGCTGGATGACGTGCAGCACCGCATCGCAGCCGCCGAAGGCCGTCCGTCCGGAGGACACCGCCGGGGAGCCGTTGATGTAGTTGGCGGTCTCGTAATGCCAGTTGCTCTTGCCGGTTCCGAGGTCGAGTGAGTAGAGGCGGAAGTCGTAGCTGCCGACGATCAGCGCCGGCTTGGCCCCGTCGGCGCTTGGTTGAAACAGGTTAGGCGCGCCGAGCACGCGATCCTCGGTCTCAAACTTCCAGAGGAGTTTCCCGTCCGCAGCGGTGAGCGCGTACACAAACCCGTCCGACGAGCCGAAGTAGACGCGGCCGTTGTGCACCAAGGGCGAAGACTCGACGATGTCATCTGTCGCAAACGCCCACAGCTTTTTGCCAGTCTTGAAATCGAGAGCGTACAGGTGGCCGTCGTCGCAGCCCACGTACACCTTACCGTCTGCGATGGCCGCCGTGCTGTGGATGCCCTCCTCGGCCTTGAACGTCCAAAGCGGCTTGAGTGAGGTGCCAAGTTTGCTTTTCGAGACGCCGGTGAGCGAGGCCGT
The DNA here is from genome assembly GCA_030747575.1 of Verrucomicrobiota bacterium. Classification (GTDB taxonomy): domain Bacteria; phylum Verrucomicrobiota; class Verrucomicrobiia; order Limisphaerales; family UBA1096; genus UBA1096. Next base: position 6,216 of record JASLKI010000292.1, read on the forward strand.
GCCCCGGTACATTGGCCAGGCATCGGCCGGGGCGGAGTCCACCTCGGCGGCTTGGGCACGCATTTGGCCAAGCGCCGCGACCAAAACCAAAGAAGCGATTGAGAAATAATTCATGATAAAAATCGGATCACCCCCCCCCAACCCCGCTTGACCAGAAGCCTGCCGAAACTAAGAAAACAAGGCAATAAAAAATACCACGTACACGTACTATTTTATTATGCTGCATTTTTTGAGATCGCGTTTTCTAATTGAAACGCACTATATTAAGGCTATTTTTGAGTGAAAGAGGAAGGTGTCCGTCGCAGAGATTTGCAGGCTTAACTCCCGTTTATGGCCAGTTGTCTGGGCAAGTGGTCAGATGTTGACCTGCTCGGCGTAGTCGTCGGGGGAGAGCAGGTCGTCCAACTCTTCGGGTTTGGTTAGGCGGATCTTGAAGAACCAGCCGTCGCCGTAGGGGTCGTCGTTGACGGTGCCTGGCTCGGTGTCAAGGGCGTCGTTGGTGTCGATAATCTTGCCGGTTAGTGGCGCGTAGATGTCGCTGGCGGTCTTGACCGACTCGACCACGGCGCAGGGATCGCCGGCGGTCAGTTCGCGGCCGAGGTCGGGCAACTCGATGAACACCAGCTCGGTCAGTTCCTCCTGGGCGTGGTCGGAGATTCCGACGGTGGCGGTGTCGCCTTCAACGCTTACCCATTCGTGAGAGCTGGCGTACTTCAGATGGGTCGGTATGTCTGCCATCGCGCCGTTTTTCTAGCGAACTAGAGGTGCGGGGGTCAACTCGATTTTTGAAAAATCGGCCGCTTGACCACTTGCGCGGGGAAGCGGCGATTGCGAATCTCGATCTCGATGCCGGTTCCGGACTTGGCGTGGGCGCTCTCGACGTAGCCCAGGCCGATGCCGCAGCCGAGCGACGGGCTTTGTGTGCCGCTGGTCACTTCGCCGATTTCGCGGTCGGTTCCGTCGGCGGAAAAAATTTTGTACTGCTCGCGCGGCGGCGCGCTTTTGCCGGTCATTTTGAATGCGATGCAGCGGCGGGAGACGCCATCCTGTTTTTGCGCCGCGAGCATTTCCCGGCCGGTGAAGTCTGGCTTGTCGAGGGCGACGGCCCAGCCAAGCGCGGCCTCGATCGGCGTGGTGTCGGACGTCAGCTCGTGGCCGTAGAGCGAGTAGGCGGCCTCTGTGCGGAGGGTGTCGCGCGCGCCCAAGCCGGCCGGCAGCAGGCCAAGCGCTTGGCCAAGTGACATGAGTTGATCCCACAACGCGGCCGCGCTCTCGTTGGGTACGACCAGTTCGAAGCCGTCCTCGCCTGTGTAGCCAGTGCGCGACACCCAGGCGGTTGCGCCGCCGAACTCGAGTTCGGCGATCTGGTTTTTCCGCAACTCGACTGCTGAAGGGAAAACGCCGGCGATGATTTCGGCCGCCTTTGGTCCCTGCAACGCCATTGCCGCCAAGTCGCCGGAGCGGTCGCTCATCTCGAGTTGCAGCGACTTGTGCCGGGAGTTGCGCTGGGCCTTGATCCACATCCAGTCGATCTCGAGCCGCGAGGCGTTGACGATGAGCAGGTAGCGCGTGTCGCTGAGCTGGTAGGCGTAAAGGTCGTCGATCACGCCGCCGTTGTCCTGGCAAATCAGCGTGTATTGGCCTTGGCCGGGTTCAAGCTTGGCCAGGTCGTTGGTCAAGATTTTGTTTAAAAATTTGAGCGCGTCTGGCCCGTCGAATAGGAGCTCGCCCATGTGCGAGATGTCAAACAGGCCGGCGGCTTGGCGGACGGCGTTGTGTTCCTGCGCGATGCCAGAGTAGAGCACCGGCATTTCCCAGCCACCAAACTCAACCATCCGTGCATCAAGCTTATTGTGGGTGTCAAAAAGGGATGTTCGTTTCAGCTGTGTTTCCTTCATGTCCGGTAGCCGCGAAGTGTAGGCGTTTGGCCAAGCGCACAAAAGCTTTCGCCTCAATATTGAAATATATAGCCCGAAAGAATGGATTGCATTCCAGGGATAAAGTTACACATTACAGCCTGTTTTGCGTAACAAAGCCAAGAGCAGAGGCGTATTAGGGATGTTTAATCGACTGGTTTTGAACAAGAAAAAACAATGAAAAAAATAGCGTACCTTCCAGCAATCGTCACTGTCGCGCTCGTGGCTTCAATCGCGCTGACGACCGGTTGCGGCCAGGCACCCGCCGGGAATTCCTCGGGGAATGCCGATCAGCTTGCAGCCCTCGAAAAAGAAAACAGCTCACTCAAGACTAAACTGGCTAACGCCCAATCGAGCATCGACAGCCTTCGTGCCCAAATCAACAGCGCCGGGCCGGCAGTGGATGGCTACGGCCTTTCAGTACCGGAAATCCTTGAGGAACTGATGGAGATTAAGATGACCTCTGAAAACCGCCGGGCCGTCCAGCGCCGAATCAACTTCCTTCTCGAGAGCTTGGTGGAGCAGGGCGAAGCCTCCGTGCCGCACATTCGCGAGTTCCTCAACAAAATGGAAGACATTGACTTTGTGGTGCAACGTTCCGAGGACGATGAGGAGGGGAGGGGCCGCGGTCGAGGTGGTCGGGGAGAAGACTTGATGGAACGATTCCGAAATCGAGGAGGGCGCACATCAATGAGTTTTGAGCAAGCACCATCGCTCCGCATCGGCTTGATTGATATTCTAAAAGAGATAGGTGGCAGTAGTGCCGAGGCTGCGTTGGGGGAGATACTCGCCAAGACAGCCCGCGGCTTTGAAGTGGCCTATACGGCCAAGACCGTACGCGACATGATCGGCCCGGATGCCTTCCGCGATGAGGCACTGGAGGCGGCACACGCTTTACTGAACGATCCAGTGGAGGTATCCAATCCGAACAGTTACGATCGAAATGCAAAGCGGTATTTGTTCAGCGTGTTAGAAATGTACAACGATCAGACCTTCATCCAATCCGCGCAGGGGTTGTTGGTGCGAGAAGACGGCAAGATTGATGACACGGTGCTCGATTATTTGGATGACGTCGGAAAGGAACGAGCCATGGATGCTATTTATCAGGCGTTTAGCAGCGGCCAAGTGACGGACAGAGGCGACTTGGCTGATTTGACACGCGCCGGCCTCAAGTACACCGGCAGCAATCCGCAGGCCAACCAGATGTTCAAGGACATCATGTCCAGCGACGAGTACGACATGCGAGTCAAGTGGTCTGCGCTGCGCGAGATGGATGATGCAGAAGATGACACCACATTGCAGGTACGCCTTAATCTGATGCAGGGGCTGCAGGCTTCCGGCGACGATGCCACCGACAAGGTCGTGGAAATGTATACCCGTCAAATGGAGGCAAAAATAAGCGGAGAGGAATTTGATATGCGTAAGGAAATGCAGAGTTTGGGAACTGACTTTTGGCGTAATGCGTTTGGCAGGGGCGAAAGCGGGGACCGCGGAGATCGCGGTAGTCGTGGTAACAATCGGGGAGAAAGTCGACGGAATCAGCCGACTATAGTTCCTGCTCCCTAATAGTCAGTTTCCAGGTTCAGCTTTCAAAACACCGGAAACCATTCGGCGTTTTTTGTTCATGGAACAGTTGCGTTGGCAACGAAAAATGTCACTATTCGCCCAGTTTTGTGTAACTGTCTGCAGCTACTGAATGTATTGCTCTAAAGTAGGAATTCAATGAAATCGGCAAAATTACTCCCGAGGGCAGAAATCGTGATAATTTTGGTTTCGGCGGTTTTGTTTATCGGCTGCGGGAAAGCGCCATCGACGGATGCCCCTGCCGCAAACGCCATCCAGGCAGAGGTGCTCAGGAAGGAGGTCGCTTCGCTGAAGATCAAGTTGGCGAACGCCCAGTTGAAACTCGACAGTCTCCGCGCTCAGATTAACGCCGGCGGAGCACCCCTCAGCAATGGTGGTATGTCTGTGCCGGAAATTCTCGACGAACTGATAGAGATCAAGTTGAGCTCCAAGAATCGGCTCAGGGGTCAACGTCGCTTGAGCTATCTGTTCGAGAGCCTGGCGCTCCAGGGCGATGCCGCCGTGCCTCTCATACGCGAGTTTCTAAACAAGATGGAGGATGTCGATTTCACGGTGCAACGCGAAGGTGAGAGCGACGAGGAACGCAATCGGCGTTACAGCCGTTTCCGGGCCACTCTCAACTTCTCACAGCCGCCGACGCTACGGATCGGCCTCATCGACATGCTGGCGGAGATCGGCGGCGACCCCGCGGAAGCCACCATTGCAGAGCTGCTCTCCACCACCGGTCGGGGGTTCGAGATCGCGTACGCCGCAAAGATTATCCAGGGCTGGCTCGGCAAGGACGCCTACCGCACCGAGGCGCTGGCCGCCGCGCACGAGTTGTTGCTCGACCCGGTCGAGGCCGTTGGCGGAAACCATTTCGACCGCATGTCCAAGAACTACCTCTTCATGGTGCTGGACATGTACGACGACCAAACATTCATTCAGTCCGCCCAGGGCATGTTCATCAACGACGACGGGCGGATCGATCGCACCATTTTGGATTATTATGAGGATGTCGGCAAAGTGCGCGCGCTGGACGCCATGGTGCAGGCGTTCCGCAGCGGCCGGGTTCACGAGGATGACATGGACAACCTTGCCGAGGCCACCTCGAGATACGCCGGCATCAACCCGCAGGCCGACCAGTTGTTCCGCGACATCATGACCGGCGACCAGTACAACATGGAAACCAAAATGGACGCCATCCGGAGCTTCACCCAAAGCGACGGCGACGCCAGCACCCCCGGCGTTCCTAAAAATGTGCTGCAGGCGCGGCTAAACCTGGTCAACACTCTTCACTATGATGAATCCGACCTGATGGGCAAGGGCATGGCGCTACTGGCGCTTCAACTGGAGTCCCAAATTTCCGGCGAGAGGACGGACGAACGAAAAATGAGGGATGCCGCCTCGCGGCTTTTCAGAGATATGCAAAAGCGCGAGAGCGAGCAACGCAGATCCGGCCAACGGACACCCATCGCCCAGCCCACGATCGTCCCCGCGCCCTGAACCGGGCGAATCCCCTTGCAATCCCATTTCAAACGCCGGAAACCTTCCGGCGTTTTTTTGCGCCTAGCCGCACCCCAAGGAGCCATCCAGCATGACCCCAGCCGGCATCACCCGAGAGCAGTGGAAACTGATGGGAGTGCTGTCGCTATTTTGGGCCACGCTGTTTGGCGCGCTAGGGATCTTCTTTCCGTTCTACTCGCTTTATCTCAAGGAGAACCTTGGCTTGAGCGGCCAGCAGGTCGGCCTGGCCATGGGGGTGTTTCACCTGGTCGGCCTCGTTGGCCAACCGGCCTGGGGCTATCTCGCCGACCGCACCGGTGCCCGCAAAACCGTGCTGGTCGTCATCACGCTTGGTATGGCGCTTGGCTTCATCGCGTATTGGTATGTCGAGAGTTACGCCGTGCTGCTGCTGGTCTCGATGCTCTTTGCTGTATTTTACACCAGCCTCGTTCCGCAGGGGGTGGCACTGAGCCTTGGCCTGTTGTACCGCTCCAGCAACTCGCACTTCGAGTGGGTCCGCTCGATCGGCTCGGTCGGCTTCCTCATCACCTGTTTCGGGTTCCCGATGTTTCTCGACGCAGTTGCAGCCAAGCCGGGAGAAACAGACCTTGGCCTGCAGTTCCCCGTCGCCGCCGGGATCATCCTGTTGACGACCGCTGTCGTGTTTCTCATCCCGAACCAAAAAGCCATCCGCGAGAAGGCCCAACCCGGCGCGTGGCGAGTGCTGGTTGCCGACCGGAAGTTCCGCTGTTTTCTCCTCTACGTGTTTCTTGCCAACTTCATGCTCGACGGGCCTATGTTTCTCTTCCCCATCTTCGTCAAGTCAGTCTCGCCGGAGCAAACTCTTGGCACGCTTAAGTGGCTCTGGCTCATCATGCTGATTCCCGAGATCATCATTATTGCGCTCTCCGGGAATATTCGCCGCCGGATCGGCGTGCGGCTGCTGATGTTCGCCGGCTTGGCCGCCGGCGGTCTTAAGTGGTTGGCATGCGGATTTTTCGGCGACGTGCCGGTTGTGTTGCACGCCTCAATGCTACTGCACAGCGTGTATGTGGCAGGGGCGCTGGTAGCCATGCCGCTGTGCGTCAATTATCTCGTCCCGGTTCAACTCCGCTCAACCGGCCAAGGCTTGGCTACGATGATCAGTGCGAGCCTCGGCGGGGGCATCTGCTCGAACTTGGCCGCCGGCTGGCTGATCGATCACGTTGGCCCAGCCGCCCCGCAGATTTACGGCGGCATCGGTGCGATGCTCCTCCTCCTTGTCTCCCCCTTCCTCGTCCCCAAGGTCACCCCGAGGCAGACCGATTGATTACAGCGCCTCGAGCAGGCGGTACAGCTCGGCAGGCGTGTTGTAAAAATGCGGTGAGAGGCGGATGAGTTTCGATCCGTCACGCATCACTCGCAGCGAGACGGTCACGCCCGCTCGGCCAAGCCGGGTCTGCAGCGCGGCCATGTCTTCGCCCGGTTTGCTGAACGCCACGATGCCGCTGGCGTTGGCATCCGGTACGTCGGCGTGCAGCACGTTGTAGCCCTTGGCCAACAGCTCCGGCACGAGCCGCCGCCGCTTGGCCAGGAGATCGGCGCTGATCTTGGCCAGGCCAAGCGCATCGAGCAGTTGCAGCGAGGCGTGGTGCCCGACGATGCCGAGCAGGTTGGCGGTGCCGGCCTCGTAGCGACGTCCGTCCGACTTGTAGTCGAGCGTTTCCTGCGCGATGAAATCTGGGCAACTCAAATTATGCCAGCCCTGCACCACCGGTTTGAGTCGATCCTGCATTTCACGCTTCACGTAAAGGATGCCGGCCGAGCACGGGCCGAGCATCCACTTGTGCGCGTCGGCGGCGAGGAAATCCACGTGCTCCACCGGCGTTGGGAACGCGCCCACCGTCTGGATGCCATCGACACAAAACAGGATGCCGCGCGAGCGCAACTCGCGGCCGATCGCGCCGATGTCGATCCGGTAGCCGGACACGTAATGGCACGAGGCCAGCGCCGTCATGCGGGTGCGTGGGTCGATCAGCGCAAACACGTCCTCCGGCTCGATCCGGCCGGGTGCGCTAGGCTCGAGCCGCTTCAACTCGACGCCCCTTTCGGCCAGGGCCATCCACGGGTAAACGTTTGAGGGGTAGTCGTCGCCATGCACGATGATGTTGTCGCCTGGCTGCCAGTCGATGCCCTGCGCGATGAAGCTTAGGCCAAGCGATGTCGGCCCGACCAGTGCGATCTCGCACAACTCCGCGCCGATGAGATTGGCGGCGAGTTGGCGGGTGTCGCGCAACAGGTTTGCCGGCACGAAATCCTCCTGGTCGCCACCGGTGCAGGCGGCGGCGTAATCGCTCACGGCATCGCGCGCGCAGGCTGGCAACGGGCAGACAGCGGCGTGGGCGAGGTAGGCGGTTTCACGGGCGACCGGGAATTCGCGCAGCCGCAGCGCCTCATCAGCTTGGATTTGTTCTATGGTCATCTCGACCTGGAAAACTAAAAAACTCTACTTGATAAGCAGCGAGCAGTCCTTGCGCGAATCCTGGTCGAGGCAGGTGCGCAGGTAGGAGACGATCTGTCCGTGCATCCAGCGACAGCGGTCGCACCAGCGCTGCGCGCCGACAATCTGCTTGACGCAATCCTTCAGCCCACTGAACTGGATGACATTGGGCGAGCGTCGGAGGTTGGCCCGCACTTCATCGCGGAGTCGCTGAAAGAAAAACAGCTCGAAACCCTGGCCGGTCGTCTCCTTGGCGAGTTGGCAAAGATCCGTTTGCTCAACACGCAGGTTCACCCGCGGATCCTCGTCGAACACCACGTCGAACCCGAACCCCTGGAGCACCTTGCCGAGCGCGCAGGAGAATTGATCGACCGACACGCTGGAGTACTCCTGCTCCTCGCGGAAGTAGTACACCACAGCCTTGAGCGCCTCTTGAATGGTCTGCGGCTCGATGAGGTTGATGGCGTCCCCCAGCAACTCTTCGGTAATGGCCTCGGCCGAGCAGGGGAGCAACTCCCCGGACGACATCCTAAAAACCAGGTAGTTTGATCGTAGCTGTATCATCCCGATCGGCGAATTTCTGAACCGCCTCCAGAAACTCGGCTGCACTGTCGAAGCGCCAGTACACGCTGGCGAATCGGACGTAAGCGACGCCGTCCAGTTGCTTGAGCTTCTCCATCACCTTCCGTCCGATGGCTTTTGAGGGCACTTCGCCGTCGAATTCATCATACAATTCATCCACGACCTCGCGGATCATATGCTCGATCGCCTCGGCGCTGACGGGGCGTTTTTGACAGGCGATGCTGATGCCCGACTCGAGCTTGTCCCGCGAGAAGCGCTCGCGGGCGTCACCATCCTTGATCACCATCAGGTTGCCGCGCTCGATCTCCTCGTAGGTGGTGTAGCGCTGCGTGCACTTGAGACATTCGCGACGACGCCGAATAGCCAGTCCATCCTTGGATGACCGGGAATCAATTACCTTGTCATCAACACAACCGCATTTCGGGCAACGCATAATCTCAAGCCAACACAATCTAATGTAGCCGCCGAAGGAAAGTACACAACATGTAGTGTGTCAATAGCGTAAAATGAGTTTTTTTGCACATCTTGTTCCCCTTGTTTTCACACTGTCGGCTGGACACCTTGGCTGTCATGGGGAATCTTCACCTCCCCAATTTGGGATCCTCTTTTTTGCTTATGAAATATCTGACTCGATTTGCCTTCATTGCGGCCTGGCTTTTTTTGTGCGCGGTCAACCTTCAAGCCGCTGAAACCAAGCCGCACATCGTCCTGCTCAGCGGCGAATCGCTCTACGCCTCGGCGACCACGCTGCCCAAGTTTGCCAAGCGGCTGGAACATCAGCACGGCTATCGCTGCACCACGATTGTTCGCGAGGGGGAACACCGATTCCC
>JASLKI010000293.1 GCA_030747575.1 Verrucomicrobiota bacterium
AGGCCGCCACGACTCATGCCTTCCAGCGTGGCTTTCGTTGCGAAGCCGTGTTGCGTGGTCAGGAAATCGTAAAAACGATCCCATCGCTCGACCGCTGCCGGACTCCCGAACAACGCGCCCACCTCGCAGTAAACGACGTGCCACCCCTTGGCCAGCAGGGCGAGATCGGCTTGCGGTTCGTGCCCCCAAAAGCGGGCGCGCCAAACCCAGGGCCTGCCGGGTGCTGTGGTGTTCGGAGTGACAATACGGCAGTCAGCATCACCCAGCTTGAAGTCGTAACGGTCGAAGTTGTGCCAAGCGGTTTTTTCGCCAGGGATGTTTGTGGTCTGGTCGAGCGATTTGACTTCAGTTTTGCGCTTGGCCAGGTCGAGCAACTGCGCGGTCGTGGCGAAGCGGGAGATGTTCAAAAAGTCCGGTTGCTCCCTGTCCGACGCCGGATAGCCACTGAGGTTGAGTCGACTGATTTCCTTCTCGAAGAGGGACGCAAGTGTGACGAGGCTTGCTGAATCGCCGGTGCCCCACAATTCCAGCGGCGCGCCGGCGCAGCGCTCGAGCGTGCGGAGGGCGCGAATGCAGCGGCGCACATCCCACACCTGTTGCCCCGCGAGGGTTTGGCCAAGTAGCATGAATCGGCGGCGGGTCTGCGTGAGGTGTTTTTGGTTTTGCGTCAATCGCGTGGGGCCAATCCCCCGGGGCGAAAGGGCGACGTAAACTCCCGGATGCTCGGCAACGAATTCGAGCCGGCCGGCGATATCCTCCACTTGGTTGTCGTTGAGCACCTGGAGGTGCACGGGTGCGCCCTTGCTCAAGTCGGGCTTGTGGGCAACGTGCATTCGGAGCCGAATCCCGGGTTGACTGTCAAAGTCATAGGCAGCGAGACGCACGCCGTCGCGCTCGGTGTCCGACACTTTTACGAGCTGCAACCTGCCGCCGCGCTTGGGCCAGCCGCCAAAGGTTTTCGAGCGCAAATCCGCCATGATTTCCGGGCGCTTGGCCTTGGTGTCATCGGTGGCGATCCGTGAGAACGTGTCGTGAATGGTTGTGGTTCGCTCGTCTTGCGGGGCGTTGCCGAACACCTTGAGTTGCTGTGGCTGGAAAAGCTTGGTCGCCGGCTTGTCGATCAAAACGCTTTTGCCCTTGAGATGTTTGTTGAACCAGTTGAACGCCGGCAGGCGTAATTGCTGCGAGTCGCCGTGGCCGCCGGGGGTGATGACGAGGCCGAGGCTGCTTTTTTTGCCGTGCAACTCGTAGATGCGACGGACTTTTGTGAAGAGCCGGTTGACGCCGTCGAGTGGAAAGATGCCGTCGTCGTCGGTGTTGAGGATGAGCAACGGGCGAGGCGCGACGAGCGAGGCGACTTGGGCAAAGTCCCACCCGTAAGTGTTCACGTGATACATGCAGTCGCAATGCCCCTCGACGACTCCGTCGACAACGTGGTTTTGCAGGTCGGTAATTCCGGCGACCGGCGCGGCGACCTTGATGCGCTCGTCGAGCGTAGCGATCCACCAACTGTACGCGCCGCCGCCGCTGCGGCCGGTCACGCCGAGGCGGTTTTTGTCCACGACGTCAAGCGACGTAAGGTAGTCGAGTGCGCGGATGCAGTTCCACGCCTCAACACCCGCCGGCGAGTAGCCACGGGAGTTCCACCACCACATGCCGTGGCGATAGGTGCCGTGGTGTATGCCGGAAAGCTCACCGAGTTGGATCGTGTCGATGGCGAGGCAGACGTAGCCGTTTCGCGCAAACCAAGCGCCATGATGCTGGTAGTAGGTTTTGTTGCCATAATCGACGCCGTCAATCTTTACGCGGCCGTGCCCGCAAACGTAGAGGATTGTCGGCGCGGGGGCGGTGAGATTCTTGGGTATGTACAGGTTGCCGGTGACGTACAGGCCGGGGCTGGACTGAAAGTGAAGGTTACGCACCTCGAACTCGTCGTGTTGCACCGTGCCGGTGACGGTGGCTTGCAACGGCGTGCGTTCCGGGAGCGGATCGAGCCCGAGCATTTCGTGAAGCTGCTTGCGGTAGAGATCTTTTTTGGTGTTCCAATCGTCGAGTGTCTCGATTTCGTCGAGGCAACTGTCTGCCAGTCGTTTGGTTTCGATTTTGAAATACTCGGCAAACATCCGGTCACCGGGCGTCTTCAATTCAGCGGCGTGGGCAAGCGACACAGCCAAGCCGCAAAGTAGTAAAGGGAGCAGTCGTTTCATGATGAAAATGTTTGCGCTTGGCCAAGCGTGGATGAGGAAGACGCTTGAGACAAGCCAAGTTCCAAATGGTGAAGATTGGATTATCACTTGAAATTCCGGTGGTGAGGCTGCAGTTTCCCGCAGATGAAATCCTTCCGTTGGATGATGTTGATGTGTCTTGTTTCCTTTGTTCAGGGACCGAGTGCTGCAGATTGGCCCTCGTACCGGCATGACGGGAACCGTTCGGCGGTCAGTGCGGAGGCCGTTTCCGGCAAGCTGAATCCCCAGTGGGTGTTCGAGTCGCGCCACCGTCCGCGTACCGCCTGGCCGATGCCGGGAGAGGAGACGCCGCGCATGCACTCGGATCGCGCTTACAATGTCGTGGTCTCCGGGCGGACGCTGTTTTTCGGCAACAATGTGGACAATCACGTGTACGCGCTGGACACCCGGACGGCGGAAGAGCGGTGGCGTTTTACCGCCGGTGGAGCGGTGAGGTTTGCGCCGGTGGTGCATGGTGGCAACCTGTATTTCGGTTCGGACGACGGTTTGGTTTACTGCCTCAACGCGGGGGACGGCGCACTTGTCTGGAAATACCGGCCGAGTCCAAGTGGCGAGCGGGTGATTGGAAACAGTCGGCTTATCTCGGCATGGCCGGTTCGCACCGGGTTGCTGATCGAAAAGGATATCGTCTATTTCGCTTCCGGCATTTTCCCGTATGAGGGACTTTACATTGGTGCGGTGGACGCTGGCAGCGGCAAGGAGATTTGGCTCAACGACACTTCCGGCGACCAGGCGTGGGGCCTTAATTATGGAGGGATGGCGCCGCAGGGCTACATTGTTGCGTCCGAGTTGAGCCTGTTCGTGCCGACTGGTCGAGGGATGCCGGCGTTGTTCGACAAGGGCACTGGTAAGTTCAATAAATTCCTCAACGCCGGCGGCAAGGTCGGCGGCGCGTGGGCGATGATGGATGAAGGCGCATTGTTCGCGGGCAACGATAATCAAGGCACCGACAGCAAGGTGGCCTTCGATGGCAAATCCGGCGCGAGTCGGGGAGACCAGTTTGCGAGTTTCCCGTCGATCGACATGGTGCTCACAAAAGACATCGCCTACATTGCCACGCAAAAAGGCATCTACGCTATCGACCGCGCCGGTAACGCCAAGGCCACCGCAGACGTTCCCAAGCTGGCGAAGGAGGAGGGTGACTTGGTGAAGTCGATCAACACGATCCGTGAGCGTCACAAGGCCGCCGTCAAGGCCAACAAGGCAGGCGAGTTGGGCAAGGTCACCGCAGAGTTGAACAAGGCCACCGCCCGACTGGCTGCCATTGCCAAGGAGAAGACAACGCTCAATGCCGGGCGCGTGACTTGGTTTGTCTCCCGCGAGCAGCTTGGCCCGCTGGCAGTGTCCGGCGAACTCGGCACGTTGGCACTCGCCGGCAAAACGCTTTTTGCCGGTGGCAACGGCTACGTGCTGTCAGTCAATGTAGCCAGCGGTCAACTAGTTTCCATGTACGGTTTGCCGGACAACGCGCTTGGCCTTGCTGTGGCTGACAGTCGGTTGTTCGTGAGCACTGACTCTGGCGCCATTCATTGTCTTGGCGAACAGATGGTGCAAGGCAGTCCCCGCAAAGTCACCGAGGCGGCGAGCTCGGTCGTGCTTGGCCAAGCGGACACGGCTGCCGCCGAGGAAATCAGTCTACGCAGCGGTATCAACGTCGGTTGGTGCCTGATTTACGGTGCGCGTGACGGGAAATTGGCTCGGGCGCTCGCTGCGCAAACCAAGTTAAACATCGTCATCATCGAGCAGGACGCCGCGCGCCTCGAGGCGATCCGGCGCGACCTTCTACTGGCCGGGCTTTACGGTTCACGGGTGATCGCCGCCGACTGGGACGCCGCCGAGTTGCCGGATTATTTTGCCAACTTGATCGTCTCCGAGCGTGTGCAGCATGGCGACGATGTACAGTTGCCGGTAGGTCATTTGGCGCGCGTGCTTCGCCCGGCGGGCGGTGTGCTGCTGCTGGGATCAGTGGCGAGTTGGCCAAAGGAAAATGTGGCGAACGTTATTGACGGACTGAAGGCCAACGTTAAGTCCAGTCATGATGTTTCACTGGAGAACAGTTGGCTGAAGTTCACCCGCGGCAAACTCGACGGCGCGGGAAGCTGGAGTGGCCTGTACGGCAACACGGCCAACACCTCGTCCACCCAGGACCGGCTCGTGAAGGGGCCGCTTGGCGTGCTTTGGTTCGGCGAGCCCGGCTCGGAGCACATGGTCGAGCGGCACTCCCGTTCGGTGAGCCCGCTCGCCGTGAACGGCCGGTTGATCGTGCAGGGCATGGAGGTCGTGATGGCTTACGACGCCTACAACGGCACGTTTCTTTGGCAGCGAAAAATTCCCGGCGCGGTTCGTGTGAGGGTGGATGTGGACGGCTCGAACATTGTCGCCACTGACGACTCGGTATTCGTCGCGGCCCACGATCGAGTATTGCATCTAGACGCTCAAACAGGGCGCACACTGCGCGAGTTTACAGTCCCAAGGCAGGCCGGGGGCAAGGCGCTGCGCTGGGGGAACATCGGCGTGGATGGCGAGATTCTTTTCGGCACCGGCGCCGTTCCGTTGGCCCGTGAGTATGGTTATCTCTGGAACGCCCTCGTGAAAAACGGTGAGTGGGTGGCCGAGGCCGACGCGCCGAAGGATGCGCTTGCCACCCTGAAAACTGTGAAAGGAATTCATCCGCGCCCCGATGCCCGAGCCTACGCCTATTTCAAGCGCCGCGGTCTGCATTGGCATCCCATCAACCCGTTTCCAGGCTGGTTACCTGACCACTCCCCCAGTGCTGTGACGGATAAGATTATGCTCAGCGAAAAAGTATTCGCATACAACATCGGCACTGGTGAATTGCTATGGCAGCATGATGGTGCTGGCATTCCAAACATCTCACTGGCGATCGCAGACGACCGCGTCTTTTTCCTGAAGGACGATGTAATTGGTGAAGAGCGCAAACAGGCGAGGACAGCTGTCCAAACCGAGATTGATGGAGGAAGCTACGTCCCCGAGCGCGAGCAGGAGCTGGCCGAGAAAGAGCGCGATGTGCGGCGGGTGGTTTGCCTTGAGGCTGCGAGTGGTCGCGAGATTTGGAATCGCCCGTACGATCTCACCGGCTGCGGCGGCACCAAATTGGGCATCGCTTATCAGGACGGCCGCTTGTTATTCTTTGGGCACTATAGTAACCACGACGAGGGGCCGTTCAATAAAGGCAACTTGAACTGGCGGCGCATAACCGTACTGCAAGCAGAGAGCGGCAGCATGCTGTGGAGCAAGCCGCTCAACTACCGTCGCCGCCCGACGATTGTCGGTGACACGATTTACATCGAACCGCGAAGGTGTGATCTTGCCACCGGTGAAATACAGAAACGCACACACCCCATCACCGGCGAGTCTGTGGACTGGGAGTTTCTGCGTCCCGGACATAGTTGCGGAATAGTCACGGCTACGCCGCACAACCTTTTTTTTCGATCCTTTAGCGGGGCAATTGTAGACACCGAGCGGGACACAGGTCTGCAGCTTTTCGGAGGCCTACGTCCCGGTTGCTGGAATAGCATGATCCCGGCGAACGGATTGTTGAGCATGCAGGAGTCAAGCGCCGGTTGCACCTGCAGTTACTCGCTGCGAACCACGGTTGTCCTGAAAAACAAACCGCAGAAAGGTCTTGCGGAGTGGGCTGTGTTTATTAGTCAAGCTGCGACCAAGCCGGTGAAGCACCTGGCGATCAACTTCGGCGCGCCCGGCGACATGCGCGCGAAGGATGGCACCGTTTGGTTTGCCTACCCGCGACCGAAGACGACCGTGGGGCAGGGTGCGTTCGCCAACTACGGCGTGAAGTTCAAGCTCAGCGAAGCAGGAAAACCGGAGGTCGTGCAGCGTGATTGGCGCGGCAAAACCATCGCCGGCACCGACAAGCCTTGGCTCTTCACTTCCGCACTCAAGGGGGTGACCAAGCTCAAGGTGCCGCTTTTGGAGAAAGATCAAACCGCCCGATACACGGTTCGACTGGGATTCGCTGTCTTGGCGGAAGCTGCCGGGCAGGTGTTCGACGTTAAGTTGCAGGGCAGGACTGTGCTCGAGTCGTTCGACATCGCCGCTTCCGCCGGTGCGCTCGGCGAATCGATAACGCGCGAATTCGAGGGCATCAGCGTGACTGGTGATCTCGATATCGAGCTGGTTCCGGCCGACAAAAAAGCCAAACTGGCCCCGACCCTCATTCACGCTCTCGAGGTGAACCGCGAACAGTTTCGCGCAGCGAAATAGCGCCGGTGAACCATTGCTCAAAGCGATTCGGTATCCTGCTGGCCTGCCTGCTTTCGGTCGAGGCGCTGGCCTGCCGGTTTAACGTGCGCGACGTTGGCTTCGTTGATCTCGGCTCCGAGCCGTACCACTTGTACATATTCGTCGGCGACTCCATGCCGGCGGCCGAGCGTGAGTCGTTGCAGTCCATCGCCACCGCCACGTTTTACGACTCGAATGTGAAGGCCAGACTGCTGCCGGTTGGGCAAGCGCGCCAGGGCGGGGCCAAGGTGTTTCTTCCCGATGGATTTACCGGCGAGACGCCGGCGGCGGTGCTTGTTTCGCCCGATCAAAAAACAAGCCTTGCGGTACCCCTGGCCAAGAACGGCGTGCCGATCCTGCAAACGGCCTGGGACGCGCTCGAGTCGGTGCTGGATTCACCCCGGCGAAATGGCATCCTCAGGAAGGTGTTCGACCGCTACGGCGTCGTGCTTGTTGTTGAGGGCAACGATGTTGCACAGAACCGGCGCATCCGCTCGATGGCTGATGCGGTCGTCTCGGAAATCACGGCCAAGCTGCCCGGATTGGAGAAGGAAATCCAACAACCTCCGGTGGTTGAAGTGATATCGGGGGAAGCTTTCGAGGCCGAGCGGGCGTTTCTCTGGAGCCTCGGCATTCAAAATGTTTTGGCCGTACCGCAGGTAGTGATCCTCTATGGACGCGGCCGAATGATTGGACCTGTTCTCAGTGGTGAGCGGTTGAGTCAGCCAAGCGTCAGCGCCATTCTGAACACCATTGGGCTTAATTGCGAATGCGGTCTCGACCGCAAATGGATGCAGGGAGTGATGGTGCCGTTGAAGTGGGATCGCGACCGAAAACAGGAAATCGCGAACCAGTTGGGCTTCAACCCGGAAAGCCCGGAGATCCGGATCGAGATGAGTCAAATCCTGGCCAAGGGCGGGGCGGGCCAGGGGGTCAACCGCTCGAAGATTGTCGGTGACACTCTGGACGAACTGCTCACCGGTTATCGAACCGGCAGCTTGGGCGCAAATACGCCGCCAGGATCGCTTGGCCAAGCGACAGAACCGAGAGCAAAAGAGAAACCGAAATTTCCAACGATGACTTGGATCCTCTTTGTAGGCGCCGCAATTCTTGCCATCGGTGGCGTCATCCGACTAAGCGCCCGCCGCCGGGGTTTGTAATTGGGAGCGGCCCTGTGCGTTACGGCCGGCTTTGGCCGGCATCGATGATTCTCTGCAGTCGCTGCTTCATTCGATCTAAGACTTTGGGGTGCTGGTCAGCGATGTTGTTTTCTTCCTGCTGATCATTACTAAGGTCATAAAGTGCAAATCTTGGAGAGGGCGTGTTTGCGAGTTTATTGCTAACCACAGTATTCCGTTTACGCTTGGAGTCGTGGCGTTGCAGTTTCCATTTTCCGACGCGGAAGCCGTAGTTGCCACCTTTGCCGTTGTCCTGCTGGACGATGTGCCTGCGGCCCTTGGCGTCTTCTTTGCCGAGCAACGCGTCCATGACATCGAAGCTGTCGGGGCAGGCATCCTTCGGAAGTTCGACCCCCGTGAGGGCGGCGAAACTGGCGGCGAGGTCGATGGTGCAGACCATTTTGTTTGAGGTGCCCTTTGCAATTTTGCCGGGCCAATAGGTAATGAACGGCGTGTGAGTGCCGCCCTCGAGCACGCTGTATTTACCGCCGCTGAACGGGCCGTTCGGGCGGTGGTTGCCCATCTTTTCGAGCGCGCCGTCCTTGTAGCCGTCATCGCCGACCGGGCCATTGTCCGAGCAAAAAACGATGAGCGTGTTGTCGGAAAGTTTCAGCCGGTCGAGGGTCTTGACCAGTTCGCCAACGCACCAGTCGAGTTGCACGACAGCGTCACCGCGAAAGCCGAGACCGGATGTGCCGTGGAATCGTTCGTGCGGCATGCGCGGCACGTGCAGATCGTGCGAGGAGAAAAACAGGAAGAACGGATTGTCCCTGTTGGTCTCGATCCATTTGTTGGATTGCTTTACCCACTCGTCGGCGAGGTCCTCGTCGCGGAAACGCGCCGCGTGGCCGCCGGTGTAAAAGCCGATTCGGCTGATGCCGTTATGGATGGTCGAGTTGTGCCCGTGGCTCCAGTCCATCTTGAGGGAGTTCCGGTGCGTAAGCCCCGTCGGGTGGTCGGGACTTGGCTTTTTTCTGCCAACCCACAGCGGATCCTTTGGGTCGAGATTCTTCACGCGATGGTTCACGACATAAACCTGTGGCACGCGATCGTTGGTGGTGGGCAGGAGGTAGTTGAAGTCAAAGCCGATTTCGCGCGGGCCGGGTTTCAGGTTGCCGTTCCAATCCGGCCCGCTTGGCCCGCCTAGGCCAAGGTGCCATTTGCCGATGACGGCGGTCGTGTAACCGGCACGTTTGAGCAGTGACGGGAGAGTCTCGACGCCTGGCTGGATAATAGCCGGCCCGTTCGGCGGAGCGATGCCAGTGTTGTTTTGCCGAAACGCATACTTTCCGGTTAGGAAAGAAAAGCGCGTCGGTGTACAGGTGGAGGCGGAGCAGTAGCCGTTGGTGAACCGCAGGCCGTTAGCGGCGAGTTTGTCGATATTCGGTGTCTTGAGGTTCTCCGGCTTGGCTCCGTAACAGCCAATGTCACCGTAGCCAAGGTCGTCGGCCATGATGACGATGATGTTGGGCTTATCGGTCTTGGCCGCTTGGGCGATGATCGAGGAGGCTACAGTAAAAAGTAGGGCGGAAAAAAATCGCATGCCGGTTGTGTACTGGCGAAGACCAAGTCAGTCAACCAAGCGGTTGGCCAAGTGAGGGTGGTTACTTCTTGTTCTGCTCTTGGATGTGTTTGAGGTAGAAGTCATTGAGTTCTTTTGGCCATTTGAAAATGGGTGTTTTGAGAGGGTCAAAGCCCCGCAGGTGGCCGGGTGATTTGCGTTGGGAGGGGCGTTTGTAGCGCCACTCAGTGTCGCCGAAAATCTCCCCGACCAGAGTGGCCAAGCCGGGGTCGTACTCCTTGAGTTCCTCGCGGGTGTCGATGTGGTTGTGATCGTGATCCGGTGGGCGGTTGGAGTTGAACCAACTTTGTACGCCCTCGGCCCAATACTCGGCCTTGTTGTTGGCGGCGTATTTGCTCTTCCACAACCCCTTGGCCATCGCGGCTTTGTAGGTTTTGCCGAGCCGTTTGTCGAAGGTGGTGTCCACATCGTAGATGCCGTTGAGGTGGATGGCGTGGGCGAACTCGTGGATCATGATGTTCTCCGTGTTGTAAGGGTCGCCGGGGTAGCAGAGTAGGTTTTCCTCGGCGCAACTGGCGACCAGGTCCGTGCGGGAGGAGCCGAGTCCGCGCGCGCGGCGATCCCAAAACTTAGCTGGCGTCATCTTGCTGTGTTCCGGCACCTGCGTGGTGAACTCATCGTGTGCCATAACGACAAGGCGGCAGTTGCGCTTGACCATGTTATCGATGATGTCCTGCCGATGGCCGATCATATGGTCGACGAGATAGGCTGCCTCCTTGAGTGCATAATCCGAAACTTTGCCCGATGAAACGATCGGGAATCCGTTTACGCTTGTGCTCTTTTTGTAAAAGCCGGGGAGGTCTAGATGCTCAGGCAGTTTGTTGGATACGGCG
Organism: Verrucomicrobiota bacterium; assembly: GCA_030747575.1. GTDB lineage: Bacteria > Verrucomicrobiota > Verrucomicrobiia > Limisphaerales > UBA1096 > UBA1096. Next base: position 10,103 of record JASLKI010000293.1, read on the forward strand.
TGTTTTTCCTCGGTCGACTTTTTTGGTTTTGGGCGGTTGCGGTATTTTTTGTAGAGGCGGTTGTGTCGGTTATTGAGGCTGACTTTTTTGCCGGCGATCCACATCTGTTTCACCTGCGTGCGAATCTCGAGGATGTCGCCGTTCGCCGTGAATAAGGTGGCCTCCTTGCCGGCCTCGATAGAGCCCAGGCGCTTGGCCACGCCAAGGATTTCCGCCGTGTTCAGCGTGATGGCCTTGAGCGCTTCAGCATGGGGTAGGCCGTGTGCTGCTGATTGCGCGGCGGAGTAGGGGAGGTTGCGGGCGTTTGAGGCGGCGAACCGCGCCAAGCCCTCGCTGAAGGCTATCTTCACACCGGCTTTGTGAAGAATTCCGGCGGCGCGAAACTGGATGTCGTACCGGTCGAAATCCCGCGTCGGAAGCGTGAACGTGTGTTCGAAAATCACCGGCACGTCGTGTTTGGCCAGGAGTTTGGCGATCTGCCATGAGTCGCGTGCGCCGGCGATAATAGGCTTCCAGTGGCGCTTGATTGCCCAGTTTACTGCCGACTCGATTTGCATCACCGAATTGGCGTGGATGATCAGCGGCTTTTCGCCGCGAACCCATGGCAGCATTGCGTCCCACGACGGCACGCCCTTGTGATCGGGGGCCGATTGCGACTTGGCGTAGGCGCGGGCCTCCTCGAAAAAGTCGTCGATCTTCTTTAGTCGCTTGTCGCGTTCCATGGCCTGTTTCTTGGCATCGTCAGTGGTGGGGTTAATATTCATCGACGGCCAAAACAGGTGCAGTGCTAACGGCGAGTGGGTGAGCATGTTTTCGTAGCCCCAACCGGCTGTGGCCATCAATCCGGACTGCCCTGTGATTGTGCCGCCTTGGGGGATAGGAAGGAAATGCGTGATGCCGTTGGCGCGGGCAACCGGGATGAGTTCCGAGTCGGGGTTGACCGCGAGCCACGACTTGACCTCCGGCGTGTAGGTGCCGACCTCGCTGGTATCGACCGTGGCGCGCACGGCCGGTATTTCCATCAGGCCAAGTGCGGTGGTCGGCGCGATGAGGCCGGGGAACAGGTGCTGCCCCTTGAGATTGATGACCTTCGCCTCACCGGCGGCGGGTTGATCCTCGGCCGGGCCGACGGCTTTGATCGTGTCATCGGTGACGAGTACAAAACCGGGCGAGTGTGTTGGCCCTGAGACGGTGTGCACCACGGCGTTGGTGAACAGAATGTCTTCAGCGGTGGCGCTTGGCCAAGCGGCGAACACTGCGGCAGCGGCGATTGTGGTAACTGAGATAAAATGTTTTTGTCGTGTCATGCTGATGTCCTCTTTGGTTTATTCCGTTTCAATTTTACAGTCCATGCAATCCACCACTCCCAAGCCGTGCGCGGTCTCGAGCGCACGCCGGAAAAAAGCGGCACGGGCATCGTCGGAACCGTCATCTTTTTCCTTATCATTCTTGGCTTCGCCCTTGGCCTTGGTGAGGAGTTTTCCCCTTTCCTTTGCGCGGGCCTCGGCGAGTTGGAGTGCTTCGCCACGCTCGAAGTAACGCTTGCCCTCGATCCAGGTTTCCAAACAAACCGTGCGGGTGCTCAGTGGGTGTTCCGACCAAATAGCGAAGTCGCCGTCCTTGCCCGCTTCAAGCGAGCCGACGCGGTGATCGACACGGAGTTGTTTCGCCGGATTAATCGTGACGAAGTCGAGAGCCTCCGTTTCCTTCGTGTTGCCGTACTTAACCGCCTTGGCGGCCTCAAGGTTGAGGCGGCGTGCGAGGTCGGACGAGTCGGAGTTGAACGACACCACCACGCCGCGCTCATGCATCAGGCTGCCGGCGTAAGGGATGGCGTCGATGACCTCGTACTTGTATGCCCACCAGTCGGCGAAACAGGAACCACCAGCGCCGTGGGCGGCGATTTCGTCAGCCACCTTGTAGCCTTCGAGGACGTGTTGCAGGGTGCCGACCCGGACCCCAAATTTCTCCATCGTGCGCATGAAGGCGAGGATTTCATCCTGCCGATACGAGTGGCAGTGAATCCAGCGCTCGCCTTTCATGATTTGGCCGAGCGTCTCCAACTCAAGGTCGCGTCTCGGTGGCGAACCGCCTTTTTCGCGGAACCGACGCCACTCGCGATTGTACTGCCACGCGGCGGTGAATCGGTTTTCGTGAAACACCGGGACGCCCATCCGGGTTTGTGGGAACCGGGTGTTTTTGTCGTCGCCCCAGTTGGATTGTTTCACATTTTCGCCAAGAGCGAACTTGATGCCTGGTGGTGCGGCCTTGAATTTCAGAGCTTCCGGCCCTTGGCCAAGTCGCAGCTTTATGATCGCGTTTTGGCCGCCGATCGGGTTGGCCGAGCCGTGCAACAGGTTGGCCACGGTCAGTCCGCCGGCAAGTTGGCGATAGATTTCCGGTGACTCGGAGTTGACGACGTCACCGATCGAGACCATCGCCGACGAGGGTAGGGTTCCTTCGTTTACCCCGCCTAGAATCATGCTGTGATTGTGTGCGTCGATGAGGCCGGCTGTGACATGTTTGCCTTTGGCCTCGATCACGTGGGCGTTGTCGGGTTGCTGGAGACCACGGCCGATTTTTTTAATCTTACCGTCGGTGATCAACAGGTCGTGCTTTTTCAGCACACCGCGTTTGCTGCTGGTCCAAAGCGTTGCGTTGCGGATTAGCACGGCCGCCGGTTCGAGCACGTTGTGTTCGCCGATCGGCGAGCGTGCGAGCCGCGCGTCCGGTTTGTCCTCTTTTTTATCGTCCGATTTTTCGCCGTTTTTTTCCTCTTCTTTCTTTTTGTCGATCCACGCGAGTTTCTCTGGCTCGAATGTTGTCCGGCGGCCCTCGATCCAGACGCCCTTTAGCTTAGACTTGGGGTTGAAATAATCGCCCTCGACAACGACGAGATTGGCCAGCTTGCCCACTTCAATGGTGCCGAGTTGGTCGGCGACGCCGGCGAGCTTGGCCGGTATGGTGGTGAGTGCGGCGAGCGCGTCGCGCTTGGGCAACCCGCGTTCGATAACCTTGAGCAAGTTTTCCCTAAACTTTTTTTTGTCCTTTAGACCGTGAGTGGTGAGGGCAATTTCAAGGCCGTTTTTCTGCAATAAAACAGGGTTTTCCGCCGCCCAATCCCAAGTGCGGAGCTGGTCGAGCGAGACGAGTTCCCATTCGGAGTCGCTCGGCATCTTGGGGGCCTTGGGCAGATTGATCGGCACGATGAAACGGGCGGCGCTGGCTTTCACGAGATCTGGCCGCCGCCATTCGTGGCCAGTCGCGACGATGACCGGCTGGATGCCGAACTCATCGGCGAGCCTTATTGCCTTGTCCACCATGAGAACGCTGCCTGGTTCAATGATGACCGGTTGCCCGTTTTTTAAAACGGATTGAAGTGTCCCAAGTGATTTGTTGTGGGCTGGTCGCTTGGTTGTGTCCGCGTTGGCTCGGTGGTAGTTCCAAATTTCATTGTAGTGTTGCGCGTCGGAGAGCGTCTGGCGGATTGCCGAGATCACGCCCATGAGAGACTTGGGGAACTCTCCCGGCTTGGATGCCTTTGTGTCGAAAACAATATGCTGAAAAAGTAGCGGCTTGATGATGAGTTGGTTTGGCGAACCTTGGCCAAGTGAGATGAGCGCGCTCTGGCCGCGAATGATGCCTTTGGCCGGGGTGAGCACGGCGGCGGTGAAGCCCTGCGCGCGCAGCGCCTGGTTGGTGTCTGGCTTCGGGCTGAACACCTCGGTGACATCGTGCTCCGGTTTCATCGTGGACAGGCCGGAGCCAGGGCCGGTTGTGCCGGGATCAAGCTCGTTGCCTGGCGAGCCGAGAAAGCCCGGCTTGCCGGCAGCGGTCGTGCCCGTGCCGGTGATGCTCTGTGTCATCGTGGTCGAGATCGGCTTGGCCTCGGTGACGTATGGATCGATGAAGCCGGCGTAAAGCGTTAGGCCGGTCATGTCCCACTCGCGGGCGGTGTCGGGTGCCTGGCCCTTCTCGGTGACGGCTTGGATTCGCCCATCGCGGATGATCACCGTGGCGTTGGTGATCGTGACGTCCGGCTTGACGACGACGGTGGCGTGGATCAGAGCGTGGTGTCCGGGAGGGAGCGGACGGTTGCCCGGTGGCAGAATTTCAGCGTTTGCGGGCTGAAACATCGCCAGCAGGGCGGTCGCTGCGAGGGAGTGGCTCAGTTTCGTCATGGCCGGGGATTCAACCAGAAGCCGATCCGGCTGACCAAGCAAAACTCACGCTTGGCCAAGCGGCGAGGTTGCTGTATCACAGAGGTGTTCTTTGACTTGGGCTTTTGCCTAAAGACAATCATGACGCCGGAAGGAACCCCGTGAGAATCGGGGACGGTTGCGCCACTGTGACGGACTGCCTTGCAGTTCGAAGTCAGGTCAATTTTGCTGTCATGCTCGTCAGGCCGCTCGCGCGGCCAACTTCTCCGCACTTGAGAAGGATGAGGCCAGCACAATGGTGCAGCTTTAATCCCAAGACCCTCCCACGCGGAAGGTCTTTTTTTATGCCCGCCAAAATGTTGGTCTCAATAAATAGAGATCAACAAATGAAACACATAGTCACCATCCTGTTGGGGCTCGCTGCATTGCCCGGAACCAGTGAAACACGGGCGACGGAGTTTGCCGCCGAGGTCGTGTCGTACAAACCGGGCGTCGGCTTCGCTACCGATTGGAGCACCGGCGCCGGCTACACGAACAAGGATGCAATCGTCGGCCCGCCGGCCCGCGAGACGCCGGGAAAATGGGGCGGGCCGATCACGCCGTTCAGTCCGCCGTATCTGCCCGGTCAAATCCTCTCCATCGGCGAAGGCGGCGAAGTGACGCTAAAGTTCGGCAAGTCAATTCGCGATGAGTCGATCAATCCGTTCGGCCTCGACTTTCTCGTTTTTGGTGGTGCTGGGTTTGCGGTAACCAACGGTGACTTCGGCGGCGACGGCATCACGGACGGAACGCTCTTTGGGCAGGCCGACGGCGAAACTCGTGTGTCGGTCAGTGCCGATGGTGATGCCTGGTTTATGCTCGACCCGAAGCGGGCGCCAGCGTTCGATGCCTACCACCCGACCGATGGCAGTGGCGACTTCGGGTTGCCGGTGAATCCGGCCTTGGCCAAGGGCGACTTCGCCGCCGGCGGTTTGGTCAAATTCACCGAACTTTACGATGGTTCCGGCGGCGGAACGGGTTACGACCTCGGCTGGGCGGTCGATGCCGACGGCAAACCGGTTGCGCTAGGCCAAGTGCGTTTTGTCCGGCTCGAGGTGTTGTCCGGCAAAGCTGAGATTGATGCCGTCAGCGATGTCCGCCCGCGTACCGACAACCTCGACTGGCGTTTTGAAGATTTCTCGGCGAATCCGTTGGCCAATGGCTGGGCTGCGCATGGCGATGAGTCGCTGTTCGAGTGGGACGCCGAGGGCGGGGCACTGGCCGTGACGTGGGATTCCGAAAAGCCGAACAGTAATTTTCACCGTGCGCTTGGCCTGACGCTGACCGAGGCCGACACGTTCGCGTTCGCGTTCGACATCGCGCTCGACGAAGTGAAAGCGGGCCATCTGGACGGTCAGCCGTACACGTTCGAGGTGGCGCTTGGGCTGATTAACAGAAAGTCGGCGAAGGCTAATGGGTTCAGTCGTGGGACCGGCAGCGATTCGCCTAACCTCGTCGAGTGGGATTACTTTCCTGACACAGGTCTTGGCGCGACGATCTCGCCGGCGATCGCCTCCGCGAAGAGCCAGTTCGCTGCGGGGTTCATGTTCCCTGCTGCGTTGAGTGCCGGAAAACAATACTCCGTGCGGATGGAGTACGACCCCCATGAGCGGGCGTTGAAAACGTTCATGCTCGAGAACGGAAAGGTGTGGAAGGGGATTAAACCGGTGAAATTGCAGGATGACTTTTCGGGCTTCGCCGTTGATGCCTTTTCGATCAGCAGCTATACGGCGAAAGGTAGCAAGTCGAGCCTGTTGGCCAAGGGGACCGTGGATAATTTGGCAATCGCTGTTGCCCGGTCACAGCCGCTAATCGTCGGTGTTCGCTTCGTTGACGAGCAATGGAGTGCGCGGACGTTTGTCTTCGCCGCTGCGGGGTATCTGCTCGAACGCTCCGCTGATTTGCACGAGTGGCACGCAGTCGTGAACGGGGTGCGTGAGGATGGTTTGTATTTGAGGTTAATCGATGAGAATCCATCGCTGGGTGACGGGTTTTACCGACTTAGCAGATGAGTTACCGAAAGAAACATTCGGGTTTCACGTTGCTGGAGTTGCTGGTCGTGATTGCCATCCTTGCGATTTTGGCGAGCCTAATGTTGCCGGTACTCTCGACGGCCAAGAGGCGCGCTCACGGCACCGTTTGTAGTAGTAACCTCCGGCAACTGGGGCTCGCCGCGCAGATGTACTGGAGCGACAATGACCACAGGGCATTTGCCTACCGCGGCGAATCGGTGGACGGCGGCGACCTGTTTTGGTTTGGGTGGCTTGAGCGCGGTGGCGAGGGCGCGCGGCGGTTCGACTTGGCCAAGGGCGCGCTGCACCCGTATCTCGGCGGCGGTGGGATCGAGACCTGCCCAAGTCTGGCCTATGTCGATGCGCGTTTTAAATTGAAAGCCACTGGCGCGGCATTTGGCTATGGCTACAATCTGCACTTGCACGGGGGACTCGTCGGGCCGGCGGTGGGTATTGATGGCCTGGCAAATCCGGGCGGTACGGTGTTTCTTGCCGATGCAGCGCAGGTGAACACATTCCAGTCGCCGGCATCGAGAGGGAACCCGATGCTGGAGGAGTTTTACTACGTAAATGACTTCGAGCGCACAGCGCACTTTCGGCATGATCAAAAAGCGACGGCGGCGTTTTGCGATGGCCACGTTGAGCAAGCCGGATTTGAAAAAGATTCGATTGACGATCGGATGCCGGAACAGTGGGTGGGGCGGCTCCCTGACGAATTGCTGTTTAACATTCGTGTCGACCCGTAAGGCTCACTCCTCACTGTCAGTGTCGCTGCTTTCGCTGGAATCCTTTTTGACTGGCTCCTTTTCCACTGGCTGGGATGGTGACGGTTTCATCCGGGTGACATTCACTCGCTCAGGGAGCATCCCTTTGATGATGGTGCCCTCGGGTACGAGAACCCTGACTTGCTTGTTGGTCACGTTGACTCCGGGGGGAATGTCAGTGGGGTCTAGTAACACTTTGACTGCGGTTGGGCTGGTGAGGTCGGGAGCCGGGTCGGCGTCCGAACCCAGTGTGAGAGTCACCTGCGCAGGTTGGAGAATGTATTGCGTGGGGTCATCCGGCAACTTGAGCACCCGGATATCGTAGGCTTGAACGATGTTGATGCGATTGGTTGATGCGGGCGCTGCAGCCAGCGGAATAATAGCGGTGTTATCGACACGCTGCTCTGTGAGAGCCTGACCTTGGAAGCGATCTGGATTGCTGCCTGTATGGATGGTGTTGATGGTAATCCAAGTCAAAACAGCCAGCAGCAGGGAAGTGATTTTCCAGCCGATGTTGCGAGTTAAAATATCCTGCCAGCCCATGTCAGTGCGGGATTGCTTTGGCCTGAGTTGGGACGCTTCCCTGCTTGGCCTTAAGTGATCGGATCCAGCTCCTAAAACTATGGTTCCGGATGGAGGTCACGAACACCGACGTTAGCGTCGTGCGCAGCTTGGTTTGTGAGATGCCAAGAACCAGTTGCCCCTTGTACGCAGTCGAGATGGAGCCGGTCTCCTCCGACACGACGATGACCAGCGAGTCGGATTCCTCGCTCATGCCGATGGCGGCGCGGTGCCGTGTGCCGATGGTTTTGCTGATGTCCTGTCGGCGCGTCAGCGGGAAGATGCAGGCCGCGCTCAGGATACGATTCTCGTTGATGATCACCCCGCCGTCATGGATAGCGTTGTTCGGAAAAAAAATGGTCTCGAGCATCTCTGGTGAGGCTTCGCAGTCCACGATGATTCCTGACTCAACAATGTCCTGCAAATGAGTGGATTGCTCGATGGCGATCAGCGCCCCGATGCGCGCCTCGCTGAGCCCGTCAACCGCCTGGATGATGACCTCGATGTTTTCACGCTGTTCACGCAGTGAGCCGAAGAAAGTCAGGTTGCCCAACCCGGCGAGCAGGCGGCGCAGTTCCGGCTGAAAGATCACCAGCACCGCTACGGCGGAGAAGCCGAAGAGGGAGGTCAGCAGTGCCGAGAGGACGGTCAGCTTGAGTGCAGCACAAAGCAGCGTGGCCCCAATTAGGCCGAGGAGGGCCACAACCATCGGCCAGCCACGTGTGCCCCGGAAAAACTTGAGCGTGTAATAAAAGGCGACAGACAAAATGGAAATCTCAGCCACGAGACGCCAATAATCCACTACGCCCTGCAAGATGTTTGCCAGAATGTCCATGATTTAGCTATTGTCGCTCAACGCCTCTGCCATCCGGACGGCCTGCACTGTCTCGGCGACATCGTGAACTCGCACGACGTGCGCCCCCTCAATCACCGACCAAACCGCGCATGCAAGTGAGGCTGGCAGACGTTCCTCGAGTGGCGTGCCGAAGAGCTTCCCAATGAACGATTTTCGGGAAACCCCGACCAAGAGCGGACGCTGTAAAACGCTAAACTGATTCAGCCCGCTCAGCAACTTTATATTGTGGTCCAGCTCCTTCCCGAAGCCGATGCCGGGGTCGAGTGCCACCTGTCCGCGGCTCACCCCGTACTCCGCCAACCGTGCCAACCGCTCGGCGAAAAAGCTACCGACCTCCCGCTGCACGTCGCCGTAACACGGCTTGGCCTGCATGGTTTGCGGTGTGCCCTGCATGTGCATGCAGACGTAACCGGCCCGGGCCTCGGCGACGAGCTGCCACATCTCCGGTGACTCGCGGTTGGCCGCGACGTCGTTGACGATCGATGCGCCGGCGTCAAGTGCGGCCTTGGCCACGGCCGGCTTTTGGGTGTCGATCGAGAGGGCGACGTCGCTGCGTTTGGCTAGGCGCTCAATCACCGGGACGACACGGCGTAGTTCCTCCTCCGCGGAAACTGAATCCGAGCCGGGGCGTGTTGATTCGCCGCCGATGTCGATGATTTCCGCACCATCGTCGGCCAAGCGTAATGCGTGATCGGCCGCCGAGTCGGTGTCGGGAAACCGGCCGCCGTCGGCGAAGGAGTCGGGAGTGGTGTTGACGATTCCCATCACCACCATCGGGCGGGGAAACTCAAACGTGACGTCGCGGGCAATCCAGCGCACGCGGAAGGATAGCGCCGCTTGGCCAAGCGTGCAATCGGCAAGGCTTATTTCAAGCCAAGGATTTTCTTGAGAATGGATTGCAGTGCGGCGTCCGACGGCGGCGGGCCGAAAATCACCTGATCCTTGATTATCGTCTGTGGCATCAACGACTTTTTGCCGTTCTTCGAGTTCAACTCATAGGCCCGAATGTTCTGCTGAAGCTGCTGCTGAACGGTTGCGCTGGCGACGGCCTTGTTGAGTGCCGCCGCGCCGACGAGACTGGCCGCGTGTTCTCTCACATTCGCGAGCGGCTTGGTGGCCTTGTGGTTCGTGAACAGCCACCGGTCAAACGCGTCATACTTGGCCGGGGCGATCTGCTGGACGGCAAGGCAGATTTTTGCGTATTTGCAGGCATCGACGTGGTTGGGGTGCGTGCGCTTGAATTGTGCGTTGCAGTTGGCATCGAGCGGCATTGGTATCATCAGGCACGAAAGCTGGCCGTCAAACTGGTCAATTGCCGTGCGGATGAAACCGTGCAGATCCCGGCAATGGTGGCAGGTGTAATCAAACAGGCACCCGATCCTGTGCGGGGCATTCGCCGGGCCGAGCAGCGGCAGGCGCGTGGCGTCGAGCGAAAGGATGCTTCGCGGAACCAAAAACGGTTCAGCTTTGCGCGTCGAGGGCACTTCCGGGGTAACGGTCGCCACGGTCGGCTTCGGCTCGATAGCAGGCGCCGGCGGTGGAGTTGGTTTTGGCGTAGTCTTGGCCTCGGCGATTAGCGCGTTGGTTTGCGCTTGGCCAAGATCAACGATCAAGGGAGCCTCTGGTTCCTTTGGGAGGAAGATTTGCCCGGCGGCGATCACCACCACCAAGCCAAGCGCCACGACGATCCCGGCGCCGAAGTTGAGCCTGACGGCAAGCCGCGAGCCGATGTCGCTGGCTTGGCTCAAAAAAATCACTGCCGCCAGCGAAGCCAAGCCGTGCGCCGAGCAGCAGTACGGACAAAACGCTTTTATGGAGACCGCCTGCACGCCGACAAACCAAGCCGCCGCAGCGAGGGTGGCGAACGAGAAAATCGTGAGCGAGTTGAGAGAGCGCGTGGCTTTTTGCTGCTGGCCGATCTTGAGCGAAAATGTGCTGATGAAAAAAGCCCCGTAAAGCCCAAGGCCAAGCAACGACACCGGGATGCCAAGCCAATACGCCCACGGGCTGCCCAGCACCTTGTCGCAGTCCGACTCCGGGCCGCATCCGGGTACGTCTCCGCCTCTGGCCAACGTTGCGATCGCAAGGTAGGCAGTGATGATTGCCGCTGAAAACAACAGCATCCGCACCGCATGAGTCCAAGTGCCGGTGAGTGGCGCTTGGGCGGCCTGATTTTCTCGTTCGCGTTTGGCTTTGCCCATGATAAGTCGGGTTCGACAAAAAGTTGGGCCAGAGTCCGCGCTGCCACAACGAGTTGCAAGCGTGAAGTTTAAGCCCAAGTTTCCGGGCAAACCAAAAAGGAAATTGAAGGCGCTGGCAACTTAAGCCAGTCCACTCCACAATTTGAATGCTGACAGGTTCTGGTGCTAGGTCGTGCACAATCCCGTGGCAAGCGGCGAACGAAACTTTCTTCCTTCTCCGTGCCCTTCAACCCCATAATGTTGCAGATGGCGTGGAATACCTCGTGAAGGAATGTGTCCTACAATGAATCCGGAGGTTGGCGTTGCGCTTGGGCAAGCTACTTCAGGTGGCGGTCGGCGAAGTTTAGGTATTGTTCCCAGTCGTAGTCGGTGACGTCGTGTTTGCCGGTGCGGAGGTGGTAACCAACATGATGGCCAACGGGATGGTCGGCCTCTGGCTGCTGCGCCACGCCGACGCCCTTGAGGCCGAACAGTTCGTACACGGAACCGGCGTGGTAGCCGGAGAGGAATTCGCCGTTGGGGTCGGCCCACGGGTCTCCGGTGGCGCTGGCGATGTAAACGGGGCGCGGCGCGGCCAAGCCGATTAACATATGTTGATCGACCGGCAACTCGTTCACTCGATCGTTGTATTTTGTGAAGTTGTCACAGAACCAGTGGGGGAAGCTGGTATTGATCCGTTTGACTGTCTCCCCGAACTCACGCCGGCTCAATGCAGCGCCGCCACAGCCAGAGTCGTTTGAGACGACAAGAGCGAACCGCTCGTCCTGTGCGCCGGCCCAAAGGGAGGTTTTGCCGAGGCGCGAGTGGCCCATGACTGCGACTTTTTTGGCGTTGATGTCGCGGTCGGTCTCGAGGTAGTCGAGGCAGCGGCTCAGTCCCCACGCCCAAGCGGAGATGCTGCCCCACTCGTCCGGCTTCGGTTTTGGGTAGAGGCGGTGTACGCCGTTGGCAAAGCTGTCGTCGTAGTCAGGATCAATGTCGCGATAGTCGATTGTGGCCAAGGCGTAGCCGCGCTCGAGGATTTTCTCGATGGCCCAGCGTGAGCGGCGTGACCCTCTGGAGCGCTTGTCGGCGCGATTGTTTTCGATGCCCCAATCCTTGTTGTTGCGAACCCAACTGCGGGTGATTGAGATACCAGGGTCGGGGTGGACGGTGTGGTTGCCGTCAAAGTTGATCGTGAGGAACGTCGGCACCGGGCCGTCGGTGTTTTTGGGCAGGTAAATTAACAGGTTAGCCTCGGGGGTAGCCTCCTTGCGGCTGAAGGTGGTGAGCACCTCGCGGCGGATCGCTTGGCCGCCAAGCGCGGTGTCGTCGTTTTGGATGACCTTGAACTTGAGGCCGCTTGGCTTGGCTGGGCTGCGGCCGTAAACGTGTTTTCGGAATAACTCGAGCACCTCTGGGCGGCGTTTCTCCGTCCAGTCTTTCGCCGATTCCACCGGGGTGCCGTCCTGCATGGTGAGCGAGTCGGGGAGTTCGTAACGTGGCACCTTGGCCTCGTCGTAGTTTGCGGCGGGCAGTGGGGAGTCGCTCATGGTTAGTCCGATCAGGGTGGCGATGCCCGGCAAAAACCGTTGGGTCGGCCAAAGGCTTGTCATGCGCGGTATACAAGCCAAGCGGCAGCGGAGAAGCAAGAACGGAGTGACAATCTTATTTTTTTGCCATCTAACGTTGTATTCACTTGACGGTTTACGTACTCAAACCGTAGACTTTTTGTTTAGGCGCTATACATGTTAGGCAGTTTTAAGAACCTGTTTTCCAACGATATTGGAATTGATCTAGGTACGGCCAACTCTCTCGTTTATGTTCGAGACAGAGGGATTGTTCTGCGTGAACCCTCTGTCGTCGCGATTGAGGCGGGCATGACCACCGTTTTGGCGGTGGGCGAAGAGGCGAAACGGATGCTCGGCCGAACGCCGGGCAATATCGTGGCCATCCGTCCAATGAAGGACGGGGTCATTGCCGATTTCGAGATCACCGAGGCGATGTTGCGGAACTTCATCCAGAAGGTTCACAATCGCAAACTGATCGCTCCAAGGGTGGTGGTGGCTGTGCCATCGGGAATCACCGAGGTGGAGAAACGGGCGGTGAAAGATTCCGCCATCCACGCTGGGGCGAGGGAGGTTTATCTGATAGAGCAGCCGATGGCCTCGGCGATCGGCGTGGGGCTGCCCGTACACGAGCCGACCGGCAACATGATTGTCGATATTGGCGGCGGCACCTGCGAGATTGCAATTATCTCGCTCGCAGGAATCGTATTCAGCCGCAGTTTGCGTGTTGGAGGTGATGAGTTTGACGACACGATCATGGCCTACATGAAGCGTGCCTACAATTTGATGATAGGCGAACGCACAGCAGAGGAAATCAAGATTACGATCGGTTCAGCGTATCCGCTGGAAGAGGAACTTTCGATGGAGGTGAAGGGCAGGGACCTGAGTGCCGGCCTGCCTCGGATCATGACAGTTCGTTCCGAGGAAATTCGGGATGCGTTGAAGGAGCCGCTGAACAACATTCTTGAGTCCATCCGCTTGACGCTGGAAAGGTGCCCCCCCGAGCTTTCGGCCGATTTGGTCGACCGCGGGATTGTTGTCGCGGGTGGTGGTGCCCTCGTCAGGGGTATCGACCAATTGATCGCCGAGGAGACCGGCTTGCCGGTTCACATCGCTGACTCCCCATTGACGGCCGTGGCCGAGGGGACGGGTCGGGTGCTGCAGGAGTTGCAGTTCCTGCGGCGAGTGGCTTCCTCCAGCGGAGATTAAAGTGCGTTCGTCCCGTTGGGTGACGGGATGAAACGATTTTTTTACAAATCGCAGCAGACAGCGGTCGGGGCGGTGCTCCTGACAGTGTTTCTGCTGTTGGTGATGCCGGAGAGCGCCCGGGCGCGACTCAAGTCAGCCATCGGGGGGCTCTTTCTTCCGCTTGTCGGCATTAGCACCACCGGTCAGGTTGCGTTCGAGTCGATTGCCCAACTGGGGGCCACGAATTCCGAGCCATCACCCACGAACCAAGCATTTGGCCAAGCGCCGCCTTCTCTTTCCGTGCTCCAGGAAGAAGTCGACCGGCTTCGAAGTGTAAACAAACATTTGAGCAAGTTGCTGGCGTTGGAACCGCTTATCCCGTGGGAAACCAAGCTGGTGCGAGTGGTCGGGCGAGACCCGTTCAACTGGTGGCGGAGGATTAGGATCAACCTTGGCAGCAACAAGGGGATTCGATCTAATCAACCGGTCATCTCCGCCAAGGGTGATTTGGTGGGGCGAGTTTCAGTGGTTGGACCCTTGACCTCTTGGGTGGTTTTGGTAGGTGATCCAAACTGCAGATTCTCGGCACTGATCAAGGAGTCGCGAAGTCAGGGGGGCATTGTTTCACCACGGCAATTCAACTCAGATCTGAGAACAGTGGAATTGACCTACCTGCCAAACGATGTCGAGTTGCGACCGGGCCAGGCCGTGGTCACCAGCGGGTTGGGTGGAGGGTTTCCAAAGGAAATCCCGGTTGGCCAAGTGGTTGATTCATGGCTGTCGAAGGACGGCCTTTACGTGGAGGCACGAATCAAGCTACACGCCAACTTGAATCAACTCGAGACCGTGCGGGTGTTGACCCGATATTGAACAAGCACCGTGACGGGAAGAATCAACAAGACATTGGGGCTGCTCATCGGAGCGTATCTGCTCGTGTTTTTGCAGTCCCACTGGCAGGGGCCAAGGTTGTGGCTGGGTTTTCAGCCCGACCTGACGCCTGCGCTGCTGGTGTGCGCCGGGCTGACGCTGGGCGCCGGGCATGTGAGCACCTCAGCCATGCTGACCGGATTGTGGCTCGACAGCCTGTCGGCCAACCCGCTGGGGCTGAGCGTGCTGCCGTTGTTTATCGCCGGGTGGGCGGTTTTCACTTTTCGCGACTTGATAATGAGGGGTGAACTTGTGGCGCAATTTTACCTCGGAACCGCTGCGGGCGCTGCCGTGCCGCTGCTTCAGGTGTGGCTGTTGTGGCTGCTGGGTGCCGCTCCGTTGTTCGGGTGGGAGATGGGTGTCTGGTGGCTTATCAACGCGCTGTTTTGCGGCGTGGCAGTCCCGGTGTTTGCGAGATTGGCTAAGCTGTTGGATAGATGGTTTTCGCACCCGATACATGACCAAAACCGTTGGCCCAACGAGAACCGCCAGATCGTGCGAGGGAAGCATTAGTCGAGACAGAAACCGTGTTTGTATTTGACCAGTTACGCAGTAAGGACATTCCGATCAGGGTGATGACGGCGTTCATCCTGTGCTGCATGTTGCTGTTGACGGTGAACCTCTGGCGGTTACAGGTGGCCTCCGGCGAGGATTACCGGGTTCAGCAGGAAAACCAATCGGTGCGAGCTGTGCGCCTCCCGGCGACACGGGGCCGCATCCTCGATTGCAACCAGAAACCGCTGGCCGTGAACCGGCTGCGGTTCGACGTGCACATGTACATCGACGAGTTGCGGCCGCTGTTTTACACCCACTATATGCGCTTGAAAAATGGGCGAAAGCTGCGGCGTGCCGAGCAGGATGAATTGGGCAGGACGGCTCGCTACCAGGTGGTCAGCAACCTGACCATGCAGGTAAGTCTGCGCCTTGGTCAACCGCTGGTTCTCGACGAGGAGAAATTTCACACCCATTATTACAAGCGCCGTTACACGCCGATGGCCGTAATGCAGGATCTTTCGCCGGGCCAAGTGGCGAGGTTCGTCGAGCAGATTCACGCGGTGCCGGGGGTGGACTTGTCCGTCAACCCGGTTCGGACCTACCCCAACGGCGACATGGCTTTTCACACGCTGGGGTATCTTCGTCGCGACGACGACCCGAACACCGGCGACGACATTCCGTTCCGATTCCGTTACCGGCTGCCGGACTATGTCGGCGTCGATGGGCTGGAGGGTGTATACGACGAACTTTTGCGCGGAGAGGCTGGGGCCAAGACGATTCGCGTCAACAACATCAGCTACCGCACGAGCGAGGAGGTCTGGGAATGGCCGGAGTCGGGCTACAACATAGTGCTTTCCCTCGACCGCGACATCCAGTTGGCCGCTGAGGGAGCGCTTCAAGCCAATGGCCCGGAGACGAGGGGCGCCGTGGTGGTGATGGATCCGCGTACCGGCGATCTGCTGTCACTCGTGTCCCTGCCGGGATTTGATTCCAATAAGTTCATTTCCGGGTTTTCGCGGGAAGAAATCACCCGATTGAATGACAGTCGGCTCAATCGCTGGCTCAACCGCGCCACTGGCAGCGGCGGGGTCTCTTACCCGCCCGGTTCCATTTTCAAGCTCATTACCGCTGTGGCTTACCTTGAGGAGGGGTTGATCGATTCGGATGAAAAAGTGTACAATCCGGGTTATTTTCGGGATTCGAAACTGTATCCCAACTACGAGTTGGACGATACCGCGCCGCCGGGCGACTACGATTTCATCCGTGCGTTCAAGCGATCGAGCAACACTTATTTCAT